>DASSGC010000795.1:0-9401 GCA_035693765.1 Acidimicrobiales bacterium | reverse complement strand
AGGCGGGGGGCGGGTGCCGGTCAGCGCCACCAGCGCGCCACGACGGACCAGCCCAAGCAACACCCCGCGCTTCGCCAGCCGTGCCGCTGCCCGCTTGTGACCGCGGGGCGGGTCGAGACCGAGACGATCCATCGGCGCCAGCGTCCATCCACCCCGGCGGCGCACCGCCCGTGGTCGCCGACCGGCGAACAGGCCGCGGGCGCGATGCTCGGCGTCCTCGGCGTCGGCCCCGTCCGCCGGCCCACCCACGACGATCTCCGACAGCTCGAGCCCGTCCGACACCAGCACGTCCTCGTCGATGACCATGCAGCTCACACGGTCGAGCCGCCGGAGAGCCCCAGCGTCGACAGGCAGGACGCCGCGTGAGGCCAGCATGCGGCCGACATAGGCCGCGAAGCCTTCGCGGCCGTAGTGCGCAGCCTTGGGCACGCCCGCCTGCATCACGGCCGCCGCCCGCGGGACGCTCCTGGTCGTCGCCAGCGTGACTCCCGTCGCCCCGACGGAAGCGAGCAACGCCCAGTCCGAGAACTCCTCGATGGGCCCCTGGGGAAACGGGGCCGCACGGCCGCCGACATCGGGGGCCGTCCTCGGATGGCCCGAGGGGGCCTCCCAGAGGGTCGGCTCGCGATCGAGCCACCGGTTGCGCCGCGCGCTCATCTCCGCCAGGACGGCCGACCGGTGGGCCATGTCGACGATGGGACCGAGCGGCGAGCCGGCCACCCCCTGCATCAGCCCGCTCCCCAGCGCCAGCACCAGCTCGGCGGGCCGCGTGCCAAGGCCCCGTTCCACGAGGTGCCGGAGCCTCGGCTGGTGCTCGAGGGCCGAGATCCCGGCGGCGGCGTAGCCGACGAGCGGGATGGGTGGGAGCCGGGCGACGCGGCGGAAGGTGGCCATGCCCAGGCCGACCGCCGATCCCCCGATCATGGCGCCGGTCCGCAGGAGCGGCTCGATGTCGGCCGGGTGCGGTGGTTCGTCGGAGCCCAGCGGTTGGTCCCGAACCCCGAACTCCTCCTCGAGGGACTCGACCACCTCGACAAGCTCGTCAGGGGAGGCGGCCTGCTCGTCGAAGGCGACGACGACGCGCCCGACCGCCGTCGCGGCCTCGGCCCAGTGGACCGCGGCGTGGGCGGCGAGCTCAGCCTCGAGGCGCTCGGCGAACCGGTCGACTTCCGAGGGATCGACGTGGCGCACCTCGATGTGTGCGTGGCCCCGGTTCGACCACACTCGCCGGGCACGACGCCGGCGCGGGTCGATCAGACGGCTGAGCGGATCGAGGAAACCCATGGCTGCCTACCCACCAACTCGGGTGTGTCCCGTGTCCGCCTGCCTGGCGCAGGGGCCGTGTCGGGAGGGCGGGGAGGCGCCTCCCGGCACGGCGATCGGGGCGAGTGGTGGACGCCTCGCCGGGCGACTGCTACGAGGCCTGCCCGTGGAGGGCTTGCTGGAGGTCCTGCTCGGCCTCCTTGGACAGCGACGACTTCAACACCGTGCCCCCGAAGCGGCTCAGGGCGTCGACGGCCTTGTCGGGTGTGACCTTCTCGACCACCATGAACAGGGCCGAGGTGCCCGGCTTGACCATGTCCCTGACCTGGTCGAGGAAGGCCTTGTCGATCCCGGACTTCTCGACCTTGCCCATGAGCGCCCCCAGGCCGGCCCCCACGGCCATCCCGAAGAAGGGGACGAAAGAGCAGGCCGAACAGCAGGCCCTAGAACATGCCCCATGTGGCGCCGGCTCCCACCTCGTGGTGGTTGGTGATGACCCGGGCCTTGCCGTCCGGGCCGCGGACGATGGCCGCGACGGCGTCGGGCTGGATGACCAGTTCCTGGGACAGCCGGTCCAGCTCGTCCATGGCCTGTTGGGCGGTGGTCTCGTCCGGGTAGCCGATCGCGATCAGGTCTGCCATGCCGATCTCCCTTCTGAGTGACGCGGTGTGCCGGGCCGCCCTCCGTCCGCGGAGGGGACAGGTGGTGCTTAACCGCACCACGGCGTCCCCTCGGCCGCATCGTCCGGTTGGGATGAATCGGTGCTGGGGGCCCCAGTTCCGCCACGACGCCGTGCTCCGAACCGGGTGAGTCGACCTGATCTCATCCAAACGGGGGGAGGACGGCGCGGCACGCGGCTCGTAGGTTCGACGCAGCGTGTTCATGAGGACACGACGGAGGAGGTCGCCCCATGGCACACGACACGTACCCTCAAGAGACGTACGACCAGCGCACCGGTTGGACGGGGTGGATCGTCTTCGCCGGGACGATGATGATCATCGGAGGCAGCCTGAACGCCCTCTACGGCCTCGTTGCCGCCGTCAACGACGACTGGGTGGTGTGGCAGAACCGAAGCGACGTGTACCTGGACCTGTCCGGATGGGGTTGGCTTCACCTCATCTTGGGCGTGATCGTGGTGATCTGCGGCTTCGGCGTGTTCACGGGCAACATCCTCGCTCGGACGGTCGGCGTCATCCTGGCGGGCCTCAGCATGCTGGCGAACTTCTTCTTCATCCCCGCCTACCCGCTCTGGGCCCTCACGATCATCACGATCGACGCGCTTGTGATCTGGGCGCTCACGGCCCACGGTGGCGAGATGCGCACGCCGTGAGAACCAGCGCAGGCCTCCGAGGCCGGCCGGCGCCGTAGAGGAGGTCGAGGGGGCGGCTCGCTGGCGCGGCGGGCTCGGTCCAGGCGAGAGCCACGGCAGGGAGCATGGCGCTATCCCGGGAGACGTAGGACACTGTCTCGGCGGCAGGAGCGGATGGCCAGGATGGAACGTGACCATCGCTCTCCTGGGAAGAGCAGACCGCTCCCTGGGTCCGATTCGGGCGGTATCGGATCACCGATCGGGCGGCTCGCCCTTGCCCTGCGATGACGATGTTCACGGTGTGCCGCGGTACCGGTTTGCCAGTGAGGCTGATGTAGGTACGGCGCCGAACCGCTCGGCGAAGCGCTGCGCCCGGCCCCGACGGGCTTGGGCTTGTTCCACCTCGCGGATGACCCGCGCCAACACGGTGTCGGTGTAGGGCTTGGCCACGCGCAGCCGGAGTGCCCCGTTGCCGTTGATGCTGCCGCCCAACACATCGCTCCGAGGTGACCTCGACGGGGATGGACTCCCCGGTGAGCGGGCTGGCGTCGACCGCCGAGTGCCCGATGATCACCTGGCCATCGGGAGGCGTTCACCGGGGCGCACCACCACCACGTTACCGGGCGCGAGTTCTTCGACCGGAACGTCGGCGGTTGTGCCGTCGGCCGCCACGCGGTGGGCCGTGGGAGGGGTGAGGGCCATCAGCGCCCCGATGGAACCGCGAGCGCGATCGGCGACCCAGTCCTCCATCAAGGACGATCGACTCGTCGGTCGCCGCGATCGACGTGCTCTCGCCGGTGTCGACCATCCGCAGGAGCCGGAACCGCCACGGGACCGGGTCCGAACCGTCCGGTGGACGCCACTCGTACCGGTATGCCTGCCCGTCGTTGAGGAGCATGTCGAGCACCAGCCGGGTAATCGTCGCCCAGCCTCGGCCCGGGTCGTCCGGGTACATCGACCGCGCCCGGCCCCGCAGGTGCCTCGAGCCTGTTCAGCGTCGCGGCCCCCTCATCGAAGGACGCCTGCCTCGCTACCACGAAGTCGATCGCGTCGAGGGCGAGCGCCTTCACGTCGTAGCGGGCATGGTCGAGATCGGCGCGGGCCGCGCCCCGCACCGTCAAGTTGAAGATCGGCTCGACCAGTTGGAGGGTCTTCCACCGCCGGAACAGGTCGTCCACGATCCGCCCTTCGTTCGTCGCGCCAGTCGTCACCCACCCGTACCGACCAAGCTGTGACCGCAGCACGGGCACAAGTCCCCAGGCCTGCTCCTCCCAGGGTCTCCCGCGACTATGGCAGGAAGCGGGCCAGAGATACGGGACCCCTACCCTTACGAACCGGCCCGGGCCGGCTACGCGACGGTGCGGCCGAGGAGATGGCGGTTCTTTGCGACCGAGCCAGGGAGGATCGAGAAGTGGACTTGGCCGTCATCGTCGACCGCGACGACGCGGACGACCGCTCGCCCGTAGCGGTTGCCAGCGATGAGCATGGCCCCGGAGCGCACGCGTGAGGGATCCCGGGCATCGGCCAGGGTGGACCAGCCCAGGCCGTCGTCGTCCTGTGCGTTGAGATCAGCGGTCAGGTCGATGCCGTGCTCCATGGGCTCCTCTCCCCTGCCGGGGTCATTCCTCATGGTACGGGTTCTGCCAGACGAGGTGCTTACAGGAACACAGTTCCTCGACGCCCTTGTCGAGGTCTTCGAAGGCCACGGTGAAATGTCGCGGGTTGCGTCCCGTCGGCTCGAGGCGGAAATCCGCGGCTCGAAGCACACCGGTCTCGACCAGGGTCAGAACCTCGAACCGGACCAACGGTGGTTGCTGCGCAAGCTCGTCGACAGTGACGTCACGGGCCGCGAAGACCGAGATCCCATAGGTGCCGTAGATCGAGTGGTAGCGGAGCACGTCGCTGCGGACGACTGCGGGATCGAGCTCACCGCCGCGGATGACGATGACCTCGTCGCCCCGCAGGACATCACCAGGTCGGACATGGCGCTGCTTCACCCCTCCATCGTGTCTCCTCACCGACCACGCTCAGGACAGGCCCTCGGGAGCCAGCCCTCCGTCAAGGCCCGTCCCGATGTGGCCGATCGCGGGAAGGCACACCCGCGGCCGCTACGCCGATCCGGCGACCGCGATCCGGCTCCTCGTCGACGCCTTCGGCTTCGGCAAGCACGAAGTCCACAAAAGTCCCGATGGCCGGGGTGGCCATCGGGGAGGGATGAAATGCCCATCGGCGAAGCGGCAGTCGGACCTCACGCGCCAACACCACCGGTCCGACCTCGGAATCGCCCACCTCGTCGTCCTCGATGGATCAAACCCGTGTCGGATGGTGCTCAGGTCAGCGGTCGGTGGGTGCACCGGGGACCGCGCGGCGCGAGCCGACAGGCGTGCACACGTAGAGGCGCCGCGAGAGGGACCGGGGGTTGCTGTGGTGTCCGCGCGCTGATGACGAGGTCGCCGACGAGGGTGGCGGCAGGACGGTCGCCACCGGGCACGGCGTGGGCGTAGACGTTCAGCGTGGTCGACATGCGGGCGTGGGCCAACCGGCCTGAGACGGTGGGCAGCGGCACGTGCCTGTTGAGCATCTCGGTCGCCATGAAATGGCGGAGATCGTGGAGCCGGAACGACCCCACGCCTGCGCCGGTCCGGATCGTGATGAACCGCTTGGTCACCCAGTTCGGCCGCCACGGCACAGCACCGTCGGGGTCGGCGGAGAAGACGAAGTGGTTACGGTCGACCGGGCCGGATGCCGCTCGATGGGTGTTGCTGTGGTGGGCGCGGAGGAGTGCCAGGGTGCGGACGTCGAGATCGAGGTGGTGTGGGCGGCGGGTCTTGGTCGGTGCCAGCACCGGACCGCTGGGTCCATCGACCAGCGCACGTTGGATGGAGACGCTGCCCTGGGCGAGGTCGATGTCGGCCCATCGCAGGGCGAGGAGCTCGCCGCGGCGGGCGCCGGTGGTGGCGGCCAGCACGAGGAACAGGTGGAACACTGGGTGGGCCGCTGCGTGGGCGAGGAGCGCGTTGATCTGTGCGGGGGTGGGTGGACGCATCTCGGTGGGTTCGGCGGCCGGCTTGTTCGCCGCGGCGGCGGGGTTGGCCCAGATCCAGTCCCAGCGCATGGCTTGGGCGAGGGCGCGGTGCAACACGGCGTGCACCCGCTGGACCGTGCCGGCCGAGAGCGGTTCGCGGTCGTGGCGTCCGTTGGTGCGCAACCGACTGTAGAAGTCGTCGATCGCGACGGTGGTCAGGTCCCGGACGCGCACCGAGCCCAGTCCCGGTGCGAGGTGGCGATCGATGATGGAGCGAGTGTTGCGAACGGTGGTGGGCGCCCAGTTGGGTGCGCTGGTGGCGAACCACCGCTCGAGCAGCTCGGCCATGGTCGTGCGGGCGCCCACGATGGGCGCGACGTTGGCTGCGGCGGCCAGCTCGACGAGTTCGCGCTGGGCCTTGGTGCGACTGCCTCGGACGGTGCGGGTGGCGTAGCGCCGACGACCGGTGGCCGGGTCGGTGCTCTGGTAGACGCGCAGTTCCCACGAGTTGGCGCCGCGCTGGCGCAGTGATCCAGTCATGACACCCGACAGTGAACGGGCGCCGAGCGTGCCAGCAACTCACCTCGTCGCAGGCTCGAGAAGGACCACCTGGGCTGATGATGGGCAAGTTATGGGCGGTGATGGGCAACCATCCGCCAGCGGACGACGGGATTCGAACCCGCGACCCTCACCTTGGCAAAAAAAAAGGTTCTGTTCTACCCGCCGTCCGGTCGGACGAAAGCCCAGCTCACACGCATGTCGACCCGACCTGCAAGCCGCTGGGACACAAATCCCGGCACAAAGAACGTCGTTCCGGCTCTCCGTAGCGTCCCGTTCTCGTGCGTGCCGCTGGCTCTCGCCCAGTTGCACGATCGCGGCGATCTGACCGCCCTCGAATGGAAGTTCCCCATCGGTGGCGAGGTGCCGCCTCTACGATGTGGGCGTGACCTTCGAGCGGATCTCCGTCGACCACCGGATCATGGGTGGCGTGCCATGCGTGCGCGGCACGCGCATCCCCGTCGCGACGGTCGTCGCCATGGTCGCCGAAGAGATGGACTTCGACGAGATCCTCGCCGAGTTCCCCCAGCTCACCCTCGCTGACATCCAAGAGTCGCTCCGGTACGCTGCCGCCGCGGTCGACGTCCGGGAGATCCCACTGCGGCCCACCGGTTGAAGCTCCTCATCGACGAATCCCTCTCGGCGCGCGTCACAGCGCTGCTAGTCGCCGCCGGCTATGACGCCATCCACGTGGGCAACCTGGATCTGCTCGGCGCCCCCGACACCGACGTCATGGCAGCCGCTCGACGAGATCGGCGCTGCGTCATCTCTGTCGACACCGACTTCGGCGAGCTCCTCGCCGTCGGCAACTACGCAGAACCCAGCGTCGTGCTACTGCGGCGCGCTCCGCACCGGCCACAGGACCAGGCTGCGCTCCTGATCACCGCACTCCCCCTCCTCGAGGACGATCTCGACATCGGAGCAATCGTCGTGCTCACCCCGGACCGAGCCCGCGTCCGACACCTCCCGATCTGATCCGCCCCGAGCAGATCACCGAATATCTCGCTGCTTGGCGGACTCGAGGCCGGCGAGGCAGGGCGCAGCGGCGGCGAGCAGATCACCCTTCCCGGACGTTGCGTGCGCCCGATCGATCCTCGGGTCGAGCGGATCAACGGTGTCACGGGGCGTCGGGTCATCGTCGGCCGCGGGTGGCTCGTGCCGTCTACGTTCGGGGTTTGGCGTCGACGGCAGGGATCGCCTGGAAACCGGAGTCGTCACCAAGGTGGAGGTAGATGTGGCCGCGTAGCGAGCCGTCCTCCTCCGGTGTCGCCCAGCCGCGACCGGTGGCTGGATCGCACTCGTTGTTGCCATCCCAGCTGAACTCGACCCCACGCCGGTCGTCGCGGTCGGTGTCGCGGCAATCCAGGTGCCCCTCGACGGCGATGAAACGGAAGGAGCCTGTCCCGTCCCGGTGGAACTCGATGAAGGCGGGTCCGAGTAGGTCGATCGCCTCTCGGTCCCACAGGTCCATCTCCACGATCCGCCACCGTCCCACCACATTCATGGCTGGCTCCCCGTCCGGCTGTGATCGCCCACCCTCACGACGAGCATCGGTGCTCCCTCTCCTGCGGGAGCGGCGACGCGCCGATCTCCCTGGCGAAGGCGAGGAAGCCTTGGTGGCCTGGGAGTTCTTGGAGGCTTTCGTGCACGAGCTTGCGGGCGACGTCCATGTCGCCACGCTGGTACGCCAGCCGCGCGTGCACGAACGTGCGCTCGGGCCCACCGAGCGCCGGATGGGCCACCAGCCTGTCGAGACGGTCCTCGCCATCAGAGAAGGCAAGTCGGTCCACGAGTTGGAGATGCCACTCGGCAAGGTGTCTGGTCCGCTCCCGCCGGTCCAGATCGGGCGACCGCCACGTCTGGCGCTTCGGCTTCGCTCCGTCTTCGCGAGCAAGCCCGTCCAAGGCGTCGATGTAGCGATCGGTGAAGCCCACCCACATATCGGTGGCCCGCAGCATCCGAACCAGAACCGCCGCCAACGAGGTCTCCTTCTCGCTCACCCGACCCCAGCCCGTGCGCGTCCAGCCGAACTGGCGCTCCCATCGGATGAGCTGCGGCGCCGCCCGCTCGGCGAACCCGGCGAACCCGTGGTGGTCTCGCAGCCTGCCCCACAACAGTGCCACGGCGTCGGGCACCACGAACCGGGCCGCCTCGATGGGATCCTCCGAGCGGAAGTAGTCGTAGTCGTGCATGTCGCAGGCGAGATCGATGAGGGCCTCGACCGCGGTCGCGGCGGTGTCCACGTCGTCCGCCTGCAGGGCCTCCTGCGCGTCGGCGGCCAGCCGCTGAAACGTGAACCGCCACCGTGTCCGCTCCCGTGGTATCACCCGACGGTCGCCGCCGATGTAGGCGCCAGAGCGCGCCAGCGCAGCGAACTCCCGCACCTCACCGAGCAGCCGTTGCGGATCGGGCGGTTCCTTGACCTGGCGATCGCGACGCTCGCCCTCGGTGGGATCGACCTCGGCCTCGATGCGCTCGCGGACCGGTGCCGCACCCCGCCAGTACAGGTTCCACAGCACCTTCTTGAGGCGATCCTCGTCCAAGCCCGCCAGCTTGCCGAAGAACTCCTCCCGGTTCATCCGTGTCCTTGGCACAGCACATCGTAAGGCCCGGGATGCTGACCGGACCCCGACCCGCGTGTGACGCCCAGCCACCGCCCCGACTGTCACGCCGGGACCTGGGGGAGGCCGGGGCCCAACGCGTACATATCGGCGCGTAGGCGCTCGCCTCGGTCACCAGCAGGCGAGCAGATCAGACTGTTCCCGGACGCCTTCGCAGCAGGACGCCAGCCCTCGGCCACGCCGGCCGTAGGTGCTCGATATCGACCGATCTTTCCCGCCTTGAGGTGATCAACGAGTCCCGTCGCGTGTGGCGTGATGAGGCAGGTAGGTTCGTTCCGGGCCGGCATAGGCGCCGTGTCTGCTGGCCCCTTCAAGGGGCGATGGTGGCGGGTGCGGGCTGTGGATCTGGGATGCTCGGTGCGATGTTGGTGGTGCATGGGACCAAGAAGTTCCGGGACAGGGCCGGTGGCAGCACCGACAGCCCGGGTGAACCGCTGACGTCTCTGGGCCGGTGGTACGCGACGGTGTTGTCGTGGCGGCCTCAGCAACTGGCCCTGTTCGTGCACGACCCGACGCTGCTGCCGGTGCTGACGCCGCTGGCACCAGCGGCCACGGTCCTCGCGCGGTTCCCCGACCGTCTGGCCGAGATCCTCGAGCTTCATGACGTGCCGCGAGCGGTGATCGT
>DASSGC010000794.1:0-2692 GCA_035693765.1 Acidimicrobiales bacterium | reverse complement strand
CCGGGGAGCCGCCGCCGGCGACGCCGCCCGCGCCATCGGACGGGCCGCCGCCCGCGGGCGCCGCGGGCGACAGGGCCGGGCCGCGTGCCTGGACCCGCGGCGCGCCCCCGGCCGGGCGGTCGGCCCGGGTGGCCTCGGCTCCTGACCCCGAGCCCTGCTGCACGCCTGTCCCCGGCTCGACCCGTGCGGCCTGGCGGGCAGGGGTCGGTGCCGCCGCCAGCCGCTGGGCCACGAGCTGCGCCACCGCCCGGCTCCCCGCCGCCCGCTGCAGGCGACGTACGCCGGGCCCGGTCAACCGTTGCGTCGCCCGGCGGGGGTCGGCGACCGCAGGTTCGCCGTCCGGTCGTGCCCGGGGTGCGGCGCCGGCCGCCGGCCCGGGCGGGCGGGGGGCGCGCAGGGGGGCGCGGTCGTGCTCGTGGCCGTGACCCGTCGCCACGCCGGTCTACCGCACCCCGAGCCTGCGAATCGACACGACCAGCAGTTTGCGTGCGCCGGCAGACACGATCCGTAGGCTCGCGGCCAGCCCCTCGGGCAGAACCGGTTGCCCCATCGGGCAACCGGGCCGGCCCGGCCTGGGGCCGGCGCGCGCTCATGCGCGTCGCGGCCCATCCCGTCGCCGGGCCGGTGACCCGGTACCGGTGCCCGGCGGCCCCGCCTCCCGGGAGGACGGGGCCGCCGGCGCGGCCGGGCGTCAGAGGCGGGTGATGCGGTTCTGCGGACCCGGTGCCACCCCGCCGGGGTTGGCCGTGAAGTACCCCTCGAGGGCGTCGAGGTCGACGGCACCGCCGAGGCGGTCGACGCCGTCGTTGAGCACGCCGAACCCGTCGCCGCCGGTGGCGAGGAAGCTGTTCACCGTCACCCGGTAGGTCGCCGCCGGGTCGACCGGCACGCCGCCGAGGGCGATGGTCGCCGGATCGACGGCGTCGGCGGTGGCGCAGTCGGCCGACCCGATCGCCGCTCCGTCGTAGCTGTAGGTGAAGCCGGCCGACGGCTGCAGGACCCGGGACGTGACGGCGTTGACGCCGCAGAACTGCTGCTCCAGCATCGTCTCGATCTGGGCGCCGGTGAGGGTCATGGTGACCAGGCTGTTGCCGAACGGCTGCACGGTGAACGCCTCCTCGTAGGTGACGTTGCCGTCCCCCTCGGCGCCGCTGGCGGCGAACAGCAGGTCGGCGCGGATGCCGCCCGGGTTCATGAACGCCGCCTGGGCGCCGCCCAACTCGGCCGGCGTGGTGGCCAGGAGCTGGCTGTCGGCGATGACGTCGCCGAGCGCCGACTCGCCGGCGGCGTTGGCGGCCCGGCGGATGTCCGCGGTGATCGTCCCGATGACGCGCTTGGCCAGGGGGTCGCTGATCGTCTTGTAGCGGGCGATCAGCGAGGTGAGGAACCCGTCGGTCGGCACGTCGCGGGTCACGATGCCGTTGTTGGCGGTGATCGACGTGATCTTCTTGGTGTGGCGGTCGATCGTGACGTCCATGTCGGTGACCACCCGGCCGAACGACGCCGCGCTGGTGACGGGGATGTCGTTGATGATGCAGTTGTAGGCCTGGTGGGTGTGGCCGCTGATGACGGCGTCGATCTCGGGGTCGAGGCGGTTGACGATGTCGACGATCGGGCCGGAGATCCCGGGGCACTCGTTGAAGCCGCCGGTCGGGAAGCCACCCTCGTGCAGCAGGATCACGATGTTCTTCACGCCGTGGCGCTGCAGCCTGGCGACCAGCGCGTTGGCCGTGTCGGCCTCGTCGAGGAAGTCGAACCCGGCGACGCCCTCGGGCGTGACGATGGTGGGCGTGCCCTCCAGCGTCATGCCGATGAAGGCCACGTTCGTGTTGGCCTCGAACCGCTTGATCGCGAAGGGCGGGAACAGCGTCCTGCCGGTGTCCTGCGAGACGACGTTGGCCGCCAGGAAGCGGAAGTCGGCCCCGGCGAAGTCGTCGCCGTCGAGGCAGCCGTCGTCCGGATGGCAGCCGCCCTCCTGCATGCGCAGCAGCTCGGTGGTGCCCTCGTCGAACTCGTGGTTGCCGACGGCGTTGATGTCGAGCCCGATGTGGTTCATCGCCTCGATGGTCGGCTCGTCGTGGAACAGTGCGGACACGAGCGGGCTGGCGCCGATGAGGTCGCCGGCCGAGACCACGACCGTGTTCCGCGGGTTGGTGGCCTCGAGCTGGGCGACGTGGGTGGCGAGGTACTCGGCGCCGCCGGCGTTGACGGTCCCGATCCGGCCGCTGGAACCCGCCGGCGGCTCGAGGTTGCCGTGGAAGTCGTTGAGCCCGAGGATCTGGACCTGCACCGGCCCCTGCTCGGGTCGGTGGCGGGCCTCGCCCTCACCCCCGGCAAGGGCCGGACCGGTGCCGGCGGTGAGGCCGAGCGCGACGCCCAACCCGGCGGCGAGCCCGACCATGCGGCGGGTACGACGGTGACGGTTCACAGGAGCCTCTCCTCGATGTGTCGCTGGGAACGGGCACAAGCTATTGACATCGTGTGACCTCCGCGGGAGTGCAGCGTGAACGGCACCTTGCGTGCGGTGGGACAGTCTTGCCTGGTCGTGGGCGGTCCGCACGGAGCCGGCCGCCCCGTCCTCCCCGGCGCCGCACCGATCAGGCGATCACCTGCAGGACCGGCCAGCCACACGGGCTCTCGGCCTGGGGTTGGGGCCGCCCCGTGACCTCCACCTCGTCGCCCACGGCCCAGC
>DASSGC010000793.1:0-2490 GCA_035693765.1 Acidimicrobiales bacterium | reverse complement strand
GCGAGCGCGGCGAGGTGCACGGCGCAGCCGACGAACGACAGGCGCCCCAGGACACGGCCGGCCGCCAGACACGGGGTTGCGGCGTACCTGGACTTCGGACATCCAGCAAGTGGAGGCGCGCCCGATCGACGGCAACGGCGTGGGGCTCGAGTGTCATTGGCTGTGCCAGAACGACGACCTCATGCTCCCACGCCCACGCACGCACGCCGTATCGAGTGCGCCTGATTCACTGGCTGAGCGCATCTGACACCGGCTTGGCGCCTGCGGCCACCAGCACCTCGGCCGGGGCGACGAATCCCGTCGAGGTCTCGAAGGTGATGAGCGTCTCCGCCACCTCCGCCCAGGCCGCAGCCTGCACGGCTTCCGGGCTGTCGTTGATGACGGCCCGATACGCGCCGAACGCCTCTCGCATCATCGTCAACGCCTCCGCCGCGGACGACATGCGCAACAGGACCTCCACGGTGCGGTGCTCGACGCCGACGAACCCAGCACCCGCCAACAACTGCTCGAGGACCCCAGGAGCGCCGAGCGAGAAGATCCCGGGTTGCCCCGGCGGCGGCGGCGTCCTGCCCGCGTGACGAAGCAGAATCTGCATCGGCTTTGCCATGAACGGATTCGTCCCGGGCGTGGTGAAGACCACAACGGCCACCTTTGCTTCCGGTCGCAGGCACGCTGCACCGCCACAAGCGCGGTCGCAGGGTCAACGAACAGCATCAGGCCGAGCCGACAGATGGCCGCATCAAAGCTCTCCGCCCTCACATCCGGAGCCGACGCCAGCCACGACGGCGACGCGGTCGGCGAGCCGGCCGGCCGTCCCGAGGGTGGCGCTCACTGGTGCACCCTTCGGGATGCGCGCAGTGAGCGATCGGCACCTCGTGCCGAGTGAAGCATTGTGTTCATGATTCGCTCGCTTCGCTCGCTCATGCCGGGTGCCGGTGTCAACGGGCACGCCGAGCTGGCCGGGCCGCCCGCTCGTTGAGCACGGCGGCCAGTTCCTCGGGACGGCTGAGCATCACCATGTGCCCGGCGTCGATCACGACCACCTCGGGCGAGCCCACGGCGGCGATGGCGGCGTCCTGCTGCTCCGGCGGGAGCGTGCGGTCGGACCCGAGGCGCACGTAGGTCACCGGCACGCCCGACCGCAGCCCCGACAGGTCGACCACCTCGCTCAGGATCGACGTGGTCTCGGCGACCATGTGCTCGAGCGCCCACGCTGTCTGCTCGTCGTCGAGGTCGTTGCAGAGGAAGTCGAGCACGGTCTCCTCGTCGATGCGGAAGACCCCGCCGCCCGAGCCGGCCATCACCGAGTCGCGCACGTCGGGGTCGATGTGGTCGATCACCGCGCTGCCGTGGGGCGGGATCGTGCACGACACCAACACGGCGAGGGCGATGCGGTCGGGCACCTCGTTGAGCACGTGCGCGACCGTGATGCCGCCGATCGAGTGCCCGACGAGCACGACGTCGGTGGCGCCCGCGGGCTCGAGGTCCTCGATCGTGGCGGCGACGTTGTCGGCGAGGGTGACCCTGGATGGGTCGCCGGGCCGACGACCCCGCCCGGGCAGCTCGACCAGCACGACGTCGCCGTCGAGGTGGGGCACGAGCCGCTCCCACGCGTCGCTCGTGTAGTTGCCGCCGTGGACGAGGGCGAAGGTGGTCATCGGGTTCCTCCGGGACGGCTCGTTGCGACCACCGTGGTCAGGTCGACGCCCCGGCCGCGAGGGGCTGGGGCGTGTTGCCGGTGGCGAGCACGCCACCGTCGATGGGCAGGTCGACGCCGCTCACGTAGGCGGCGGCGTCCGAGAGGAGCCAGCAGGCGGCGTTGGCGATGTCGACGGGGGCGCCGGCCTGGCCGAGCGGGATGCGGCCCAGGTAGCCGGCCCAGTCGTAGCCCTCGGCCGCGGCGATCGACATCTCGCTCTCGATCGTGCCGGGGCAGATGGCGTTGACCCGGATGCCCCGCGGCCCAAGCTCGACCGCGGCCGCCCGCGTCAGGCCCCGGACGCCGAACTTGGCGGCGCTGTAGGCCGCCATGCCGGCGCCGCTCACCAGGCCCCGCACCGAGGACAGGTTTACGATCGACCCGCCGGCCGCCGCCAGGTCGAGGAACGCCCGGATGCCGAGGAAGGTGCCGGTGAGGTTGACCTCGAGCGACCGCCGGAACTCGGCGACCGAGCCGCCGGCCAGCGGCAGCGGGCTGAAGATGCCGGCGTTGTTGACCAGCCCGTCGAGGCCGCCGAACGTCGACCGGACGAAGGCGGTGACCTCGGCCCACGAGCGTTCGTCGGCGACGTCGTGGTGCAGCGCTGCGGCGCCCGCGCCGAGCTCGGCCGCCGTGGCCTCGACGAGGTCGGCCCGCAGGTCGGTGAGCACGACGCGGGCGCCGGCCGCGAGGCAGGCCCGCGCGGTGGCTGCGCCCAGGCCGCGCCCGGCGCCGGTGACGAGCACGGTGCGCCCCTCGAGCACGGGCCCCCGCGGGCACTCTTGCGGCAC
>DASSGC010000792.1:0-22818 GCA_035693765.1 Acidimicrobiales bacterium | reverse complement strand
GAAGACCTGCCTCGCCCCGTCCTTGCCGCGGTAGACCTGGCTCTGCACGATCAGGATCGCGTCGTCGCTGTAGTCCTCGAGGATGCCCTCGAGGTCGCCCGCCCCGAGCGTCGAACCGTGGTGGGCGAAGACCTCTTCCGGTGTGCGGGTCGTGGGCATCGTGGACCTCCCTGCCGCTGGCGTCGACCCGGAGTCTCGCCCCGCCCGGCGACGCGGGCAAGCGTCGCGCGCGTTGCGGAGGTACCGTTCGCGGGCGAGACGGCCAGGGTGGATCGCCCGTCCTGGCGACGCGCGAGCCCGCGGGAGGTCGCTGTGAAGGCCGTACGCCTGCACCGGTACGCCGAGCGCCCGACGGTCGAGGACGTGGCCGAACCGGCGGTCACGGGGCCGTACGACGTCGTCGTCGAGATCGGGGGCGCGGGGCTGTGCCGAACCGACCTGCACATCGTC
This sequence comes from Acidimicrobiales bacterium, assembly GCA_035693765.1. GTDB lineage: Bacteria > Actinomycetota > Acidimicrobiia > Acidimicrobiales > VFJN01 > ZC4RG19. The sequence goes on along the minus strand of DASSGC010000792.1, from coordinate 22,368 downwards.
GAGGGTCAGTGGGCCGACCGCAGCGGTGTGGTCCTGCCGTACACCCTCGGCCACGAGAACGCCGGTTGGGTGCGCGAGGTCGGCGGGGCGGTCGAGCACGTCCAACCCGGCGACACGGTCATCCTCCATCCGCTGGCCACGTGCGGCTTCTGCCGTGCCTGCCGGGCGGGCGACGACGTGCACTGCGAGCGCAGCGCGTTCCCCGGCATCGACGCCGACGGGGGCATGGCCGAGCTGCTGCGCACGTCCGCCCGCTCGGTGGTGAAGCTCGCCCCCGGTACGCAGCCGGCGGACGTGGCCGCGCTCGCCGACGCCGGGCTCACCGCATACCACGCCGTGAAGAAGGCGGTACCCCTGCTGCATCCGGGCAGCACGTGTGTCGTGGTCGGCGCCGGCGGCCTCGGGCACATCGGTGTGCAGTGCCTGCGGGCGCTCACGGCGACGTCGATCGTGGTGATCGACGTCAACGAGGAAGCGCTGGAGCTGGCGCGCGGGTGGGGGGCCGACCAGACGGTGCGCGCCGACGGTGCGCAGGTGGCGACCGTGCTCGACATGACCGACGGGAAGGGTGCGGAGGTGGTGCTCGACTTCGTCGGGGAGAAGGGCGCCGAGCGCGACGCGTGGCAGATGACCCGGCGGGCCGGCAGCCACTTCGTCATCGGCTACGGCGGCACGATCGAGGTGGCGGCCATCGACGTCATCTCCACCGAGCGCAACGTCGTCGGCAACCTGGTGGGCACCTACAACGATCTGGCCGAGCTGATGGTGCTCGCCCAGACGGGACGGGTCACCCTCCACACCCGCCCGTACCCGCTCGACGCCGTCAACGAGGCGATGGACGACCTCGACGCCGGGCGGCTGCAGGGCCGCGGGATCCTCGTCCCCACGGCCTGACCGTCACGCGCGGTGCGGCGGCGTTCGGGCCGGGCCGGTTCCCGGCAGCACCACGTCGCCTATTCGAGGCGCAGCTGGGGCAGGATGCGCTGCAGGAACCCCGGCAGCCACCAGTTGGCGGGTCCCGCGAGCTTCATGATGGCCGGGACCATCAGCAGCCGTACCAGGGTGGCGTCCAGGACCACCGCTGCGGCCAGGGCGAGGCCGAACTGCTTGAGCTCCAGGACGTCGGCGACGAGGAAGCAGCCGAACACGGCGGCCATGATGGCGGCGGCCGCGGCGATGGGGCGGGCGGTGTGGGCCAGCCCCACCGCCACCGCCTCGTCGTTGTCGTGCGTGGCGACCCACTCCTCCTGCATCCGGCGGATGAGGAACACCTCGTAGTCCATGGAGAGGCCGAACAGGAAGGCGAAGGTCATGATCGGGAGATACACCTGGATGAACCCGACGCTGGTGAAGTTCAACAGATCCTCGAGGTGGCCCTCCTGGAACACCCAGACCGTCAACCCGAAGGCGGCGCCGGTGGCCAGCAGGTTCAACAGCACCGCCTTCAGCGGGATCAGCAGGCTGCGGAAGACCACCATCAGGTACAGGAACGACAGTGTCAGCACCAGGCCGAGGACGAGCGGCAACTTCCCGAGCGTCTCGTCCGAGAGGTCGGCGAACTGGGCGGTCGCCCCGCCCACGAGGATCTCCGGCCCGCCGGGCGTGCCGAGCGACGGGACGATGTCGTCGCGCAGGTCGTTCACCAGGTCTGTCGCCTCCGTGGAATCGATGGGCGCACTGGACACGACGGTGAGGATGGTGCGATTCGCACCGCTGTCGATGTCGACGTACTGACCGATCAGCGCCCGTGCGGTCGGGTCCTCCACCTCTTCCAGGGGTGCCAACGTCTCCGCGGCGATCGGGAGGTTCAGCTGTTCGAGCACCTCGGTGATCGAGAAGACGTCAGCCACCCGGGGATCGTCGGACAACCGCTCGGTCAGCTGGTCGATCGTGGCCAGGTCGGCGGTGGTCAATGCTCCGGTGCCCTGGTGCGACACCAGGATCTGCGCCGGCGACAGGACGCCCGGGCTGAACTTCTCGGCGAGGATGATCTCGGCCTTCCCCGACGGCGTGTCGGCGAGCGCGGCGATTCCCAGGTCGATGCCGAGCTTGATGCCGAACGTGGGGAGGGACACCACGATGAGCACGGCGGCGGCGGGAATGGCCAGCCACGGGTGGGCAAGGACGGTGTGCGCCCATCGGGCCCAGCCGCTGGGCCGGTCAGACCCACCTTCCTTTTCTTCGGCCGGTTGGAACCGCTTCGGCAGTGCCCCGCGATCGACGCGGTGGCCCAACGCCCCCAGCAACGCCGGCAGGAAGACCCAGGCCGCCACCAGCGTGCACGCCACCACCAGGACGGACCCTATGGCGAGCTCGCGGAACATCGGTGAGTTCACGACGAACAGCGAGAACAACGAGATCATGACGATGATCGCGGAGAAGGCGATGGTTCGCCCGCTGGTCGTCATCGCCAGGCCCACGGCACCCGGCACGGCGTCCGGCCCCTCGTCGCGTCGGGCGAGCTCCTCCCGGAACCGGGTCACGATGAACAGCGAGTAGTCGATCCCGATCCCGACGCCGATCATCGTGATGACGGAGATGACGAACACGTCCCACTCCTGGACCACGGCGAGCGCGGCGAGCAGCCCCATCGTGGCCGTCAAGCCGACGGCCGCCAGCGTCAGCGGGAGAAGCGCGGCGACAAGGGCGCCGAACGCCACGAGGAGCACCACGAACGCGACCGGGACGCCGATCGCCTCGGCCCGCTCCACATCCTCGGTCTCCACCGTGGTCAGGTCGTTGGATGTCGGCGAGAAGCCGGTCAGGAAGGCCTCGACCGGGCCACCGCCGGCAGCCGAGGTGACCGTGTCCTGCACGCTTGTGGCGTAGTCGGCCCGATCACCGATGTCGCCGGACAGGCCGACCGACGCCAGGGCCGCATGGCCGTCCTCCGAAACCTGCCCCTGCCCTCCCGGATCGTAGGGGCCGAGCAGGAACACGACTCCCGGCTCTCCCCGCACGTCCGCGAGCACGTCGTCGACCGCCCGGCGGTAGTCAGGATCGGTGCTCACCAACTGGTCCGAGTTGAACACGATGACGTCCTGCTCGGTACCCGCCGTCGTGAAGTCCTGCGAGATCAGGTCGGCAACCTTGTCGGAGTCCGAGTCGGTCACGCTGTAGTCGGGGGCGACCAGCGTCGACTCCAGGTACGGATAGGCCGCCGCGGACGCGATCAGCACGACGATCCACACCGACAGCACCCACCAGTGGCGCCTGGCCGCCCACGTGCCCCACCTCGCAGCCAACGAGGGCGGTGGATAGCCAGGCTCCCGTCCTCCAGCCAGGTCCGTCATCACGGCCACCTCCTGGTCGCGGGTGCGCGCCGACGACTCCGCGTGCTGTCGCCGCAGCACTACGGGGGAATGCTGCCTCGGCCAGGCGACGCCGGAACCTGGTCGGTCACATGGTTACTTGCGGACCGTGCCGTGGCAACACATCGCGTCGCCACACGCGCGTTCTGCGCTGTGATCGCCGGACGCGAGTGCCGACGTGGGGGAAGGCCGACGCGTGGGCTGGGCTGCGACGATGACGCGGCTCCCGGCCTGGAGGCCGCTACAGCGCGCTTCGGGCGGCGTCGAGGTCGTCGACGCCGAAGACGAGCCGGGTGCCGGTCGCGAGGTATGCCACCTCGATGTTGACGTTGGCGTTGGCCAGCCGCCCGGCGACATCGCCCAGATAGCCAGGACGGTCCTCGACGTCGGTCAGCACGAGGGCGTCGAGCTCCGCCGACACGGCGTATCCGGCGCCCTCCAGCGCTTGGCGGGCGGGGCCGGCGTCCTCGACCAGCAGGTGGAGCACGCCCCGACCGTCGGTGACGACGGCGCAGAGCCCCTCTATGTTCACGCCGACCTTGCCCAGTTCCTCGCTGATCGCGGCGAGCTGTCCCGGGCGGTTGTCGGCCTCGACACGCAGGTCGATCGCCATGGTTGTCACCTCCCTGGTCGGTGCCATCGAGCTGGCACCTGCCATCATCCGCCTCGCCGTGGCGCCTGCCAAGAGCCGTTCGGTGTCGATGCCGGGGGCGCTGACGAGCGCGAGCACGGCCGCCCTCGGCTCCGACCTGGAGGATCGGCTGCGTTCGGCCGACGACGATCGGCATCGACTCCCAGCCGCGCACGGTCGGGCGGTCGGTGATCAGTCCACGGTGAGCACGACGCGACCGCGGATCTTGCCGGCGAGGATGTCGTGGGCCAGGGCGGGGGCGTCGGAGAGCGGCCGGGTCTGGGTGATGGCGTCGAGCGTCGCCGGGTCGAGGTCGCGGGCCAGGCGTGCCCAGGCGGCGCGGCGCGCCGGCAGCGGCGCCATCACGCCGTCGACGCCGGCCAGGGTCACGCCGCGGAGGATGAACGGCGCCACCGACGCGGGCAGGTCCATGCCCTGGGCCAGCCCGCAGGCGGCCACCGTCCCGCCGTAGCGCGTGCTGGCGAGCACGTTGGCGAGCGTGTGGCTCCCGACCGAGTCGACCGCTCCGCCCCAGCGCTCCTTGCCCAGCGGGCGGCCCGGCCCGGACAGCTCGGCACGGTCGAGGATGTCGCTGGCGCCGAGGTCCTTCAGGTAGCCGGCCTCGTCGGTCTTGCCCGTCGACGCGAGGACCTCGAAGCCGGCGGCGGCCAGGAGGGCCACGGACACGCTGCCCACGCCGCCGGTGGCCCCGGTGACCAGCACGGGCCCGCCGTCGGGCGTGACCCCGTGGCGCTCCAGGGCGAGCACGCAGAGCGCCGCGGTGTAGCCGGCGGTGCCGATGGCCATCGACTGCGCCGGGGTGAACGCCTCGGGCAGCGGCACCAGCCACTCGCCCGGTACCCGGGCCCGCTGGGCGAAGCCGCCGAGGTGGGTCTCGCCGACGCCCCACCCGTTCAGGACCACCGCGTCGCCGATGGCGATGCCCTCGTGGGACGACTGGGACACCGTGCCGACGAAGTCGACCCCGGGGATCATCGGCCAGCGCCGCACCACGGGGGACGCCCCGGTGAGGGCCAGCCCGTCCTTGTAGTTCAGCGTGGTGTGGGACACCTCGACGGTGACGTCGCCGTCCATGAGGTCGGACTCGTCGACGCTCGTCCAGTCCAGGTGCTGCGTGCCGCCGTCGTCCTTGGTGAGGACGAACGCTTCGAAGGTGGTCATCGTCTGTTGCCTCGGGGGGGTCGGTCAGCGACCGCTGCTGCGGCGGACGTCCCGGTAGGGGATGTCGCGGTCGGCCGCGGCCTCCCGGGGCATCCCGAGCAGCCGCTCGCTGATGATGTTGCGCTGGATCTCGTTGGAGCCGCCGCCGAGGGCGCCGCCCTGGCGGCCCAGGCTGTGCACGCCGAGCCGGGCGCCGGGGGTCTCGGTGCCCGCCGGCCAGGCGATCGCGTCCTCACCGGCCAGCTCCAGGGCGATCTCGGACCGCCGGATGACCGTCTCGGCGCCGTAGAGCTTGATGACCGAGCCTGCGGAGCCGGGCATGGCGCCGCTGGTCATGCCCACGGTGACCCGCTCGACGAGCGCGTTCCTCACCATGGTTCGCACGCTGGCGTCGGCCAGGAGCAGCCGGGCGTGCTGGCTGCGCTCGAGGCCCCTGCTGCGGATCAGCTCGACCAGCTCGCTCTCGTCGTCACCCACCTCGTGCTTGGAGCTGCGCCCGGCGGTGTAGGGCGAGCCCCCGCCGACGGCCATGCGCTCGTGGACCAGCAGCCGGTTCGCCACCGACCAGCCGTCGTCGACCTCGCCGACGACGTCGGTGGCCGGGATCGGCACGTCGTCGAAGAACTCCTGGCAGAACTCCGTGGAGCCGTCGGTCTGGCGGATCTGCTCGACGGTCACGCCGGGCTGGTGGATCTTGACGATGAACATCGTCAGGCCCCGGTGCTTGGGCACGTCCCAGTTCGTCCGGGCCAGGCACATGGCGTAGTCGGCGCTGTAGGCCCCCGACGACCAGATCTTGGACCCGTTGAGCACGAACACGTCGCCGTCGCGGTCGGCCCGGGTGAGGCAGCCGGCCAGGTCGGAGCCGCCGCTCGGCTCGGAGAGGAACTGCACCCAGAGCTCCTCGCCCTTCAGGATGGCGGGGACGTGACGCAGCTTCTGCTCGTGGGTGCCGGCGTCCAGCAGCGTGGCGGCCAGGATCCCGAGCGTCGGGACGTTGAACGAGAACGGGAGGTCGTAGCCGGCCGTCTCCTCGTTGAACGCGCGCGTGTGCTCGGCGGTGAGGCCGAGGCCGCCGTACTCGCGCGGCACGCGGATGCCGGCGAACCCCCCGTCCCACAACCGCCGCTGCAGCACGCGCTCGTGGGCCCACCGCTCGTCGGTGCGCTCGATCGCGCCCGGTGGCTCCGGCGGCAGGTTGTCGGGCAACCAGGCCCGGAGCCGGGCGCGGAACTCCTCGACCGGCTCCACGTCGGTGTCGTTGCTCACGCGGTCGCTCCCAGCTTGCTCGCGGCCACCCGCTCGGCGTGCTCCTCGGGGGTGCCGTGGGTGGCCCGGTTCACGGTGGCTCGGCGGAGGTAGATGTGCAGGTCGTGCTCCCAGGTGACGCCGATGCCGCCGTGGAGCTGGACGCAGTCCTGGATGAGGTTGGTCGCCCGGGGCCCGATCCAGGCCTTGGCCGCGCTGACCAGCTCGCCGGCGTCGGGCTGCGCGGTGGCGACCGCCCGAGCCGCGGCGGTGGCGATGCCGTGGCACGCCTCCAGCACCACCTTGTCGTCGGCGACGCGGTGCTTGAGGGCCTGGTACGACGACAGCGGCCGCCCGAACGAGTAGCGGTCGCCCAGGTACTCCACGGTCATGGTGAAGACCTTGTCCAGCACCCCGGTGGTCTCCGCGCACTGGAGCGTGCAGGCCACCCGGAGGGCGTGCTCGACCTCGGCGGCCGCGTCGCCCACCGGGCCCACGACGGCGTCGGCGGGGACGGCGACGTCGTCGAACCGCACCTCGGCGAAGCGGCGGACGAGGTCGAGACCTGACATCGGGGTCACGGTCAGGCCCGCGGCGGTGGCCGGGACCAGGACGTGGCTGCAGGCGCCGCCGTGCTCGACGGCGACGAGCAGGTGGTGGGCCTGGGCGCCGGCCTCGACCGGCGAGCAGGTGCCCGAGAGCACGAAGCCGCCCCGGTCGGGCCGGCCGCTGACCGGCCGCGCGCCGCACCACGCGGCGACCCGTTCGCCGGTGAGCAGGTCGGGCAGCACCTCGGCCTTCTGATCGGGGGAGCCGGCCCGGCCCAGCGCGCCCGCCACCACGTTGACGGGGCCGAGCGGACCGGGGGCGACGACGCGGCCCATCTCCTCCGCCACCAGGACCAGGTCGAGCAAGCCGTGCTCGGAGAACGAGCCTCCACCGTCGGCCTCGGGCACCAGGAACGAGGTCCAGCCGAGCTTGGCTCCCTGCACCCACACCGCCGGGTCGTAGCCGACCGCATCGTCCCCGAGCTCGCGCACGGCCGCGATGCCGCACTCGGCTTCGAGGAAGCGGCGGGTCGTGGCGACGAAGAAGGCCTGCTCCTCGGTCAGTTCGAGCTCCACGAACGCCTCCTCCCGACGGTCACCGGTCCGCCTCCCCGCGAGCACCGTCGCTGCTGGGGTGCCCACGGCGAGCGTATAGAGTTTCTAACGGTTCAGTCACATCAGACCTCGTCACACCAGACTTGGTCACATCAGATTTGGTCACACCAGATGGTCGACACGGCGCAGGAGGCAGGCGTGTTCCACCCGCACCCCTTCGACGGGCACACCGAGGTCGCCGAGGCCCCGGGCGTCGGCCACCGGCTCGCGCACGTGGCCGCCTGATCCGTGCCCCGCGCCGCGAGCTTCCCGCCGTTCACCCCGACGAGCGGCGAGCTGATCCGTCGATGCGCCGAGCGTTGGGGTGACGCGCCCTTCGTCGTGCTGGGCGACGAGCGCGTGACCTACGCCGAGGCCGATGCCCGCTCGGCGGCCCTGGCCAAGGGCCTGCTGGCGTCGGGCGTGGGCAAGTCCACCCACGTCGGGCTGCTCGCGCCCAACGGACCGACCTGGGTCGTCGCCTGGCTGGCCGCCACCCGCATCGGCGCGCTCGTCGCCCTGCTCAACACCTACGGCCAGACCCGCGAGCTGGGTCGCGCCCTGCGCCACGGCGACGTCGCGCACCTGCTCACCGTCGAGTCCCACCTCGGCCACGACTACCTCGGCCGCCTCGAAGCGGCCGCGCCCGGCCTCGCCGACCAGCGCCACGAGCGGCTGCTCCTGACGTCCCACCCCTACCTGCGGTCGGTGTGGACGTGGGGCGTGGGCGGTGCGCCCGACCGGCGGTGGTGCGGCGAGGTGGACGACCTCGCGGCCCGGGGGGCGGCGGTGCCCGACCAGCTCCTGGCCGAGGTCGAGGCCGAGGTGCACCCGGCCGACCCGATGATCATGGTGTTCTCCTCCGGCAGCACGGCCGACCCCAAGGCGGTCGTCCACACGCAGGGGGCCACCATCCGGCACGCCCACAACCTGAACCGGCAGCGCGGGCTGCGGCACGACGACGTGATCTACACGCCCATGCCGCTTTTCTGGGTCGGCGGGCTCTCCTTCTCGCTGGTGGCCGCCATGCACGCCGGGGCCTCCCTCGTCTTCGAGGAGCGCTTCGAGCCCGGGGCCACGCTGGCGCTGCTCGAGCGCGAGCGCGTCACCCAGGTGCTGGGCTGGCCCCACATGGGCAAGGCGCTGACCGACCACCCCGGCGCCGGCGCGCGCGACCTCTCGTCGATCCGCTCCGGCGCGGCGACGGCGCTCCCGGTGCCGGGGGAGCGCCAGCCCCCGGGGCCGCGGGCCACGTCGCTGGGCATGACCGAGACGTTGGGGCCGCACACGTTCGAGGAGGACGTGCCGCTGCCTCCGGACAAGGAGGGCAGCTTCGGCCGCCCCGTCCCGGGGGTGGAGCACCGGGTGGTCGATCCGGAGACCCACGAGGACGTGCCCGCCGGGCAGGTGGGCGAGGTGTGGGTGCGGGGCTACTCGGTGATGCTCGGGCTGCACAAGCGCGAGCGCGCCGACACCTTCACCGCGGACGGCTGGTACCGCACCGGCGACGCCGGCCGCTTCGACGAGGACGGCCACCTGTTCTTCGCCGGGCGGATCGGCGACGTCATCAAGACCTCGGGCATGAACGTCACGCCCCGCGAGGTGGAAGCGGCCCTGGAGGAGCAGCCCGAGGTGGCCCTCGCGATCGTCACCGGCATCGACCATCCCGACCGGGGCCAGGACGTGGCGGCCGCCGTCGCCCTCGAGCCCGGCGCCGCGCTCGAGGCCGCGGTGGCCAGGGAGCGGCTGCGCACCGAGCTGGCCGCCTACAAGGTGCCCCGCCACGTCGCCGTGTTCCCGAGCCAGGCCGACCTGCCGCTGCTCGACTCGGGCAAGGTGGACCGGCGCCGGCTGGCGCGGATCCTGGCCGAACGGTTCGGCGCGGCCGACGAGGTGGGGCCATGACGGCAGAGGAGCGATCCGTGCGCGAACGCAGCGAGCGAACCATGGGCCCGATGCACGGCCCGGCCCGCAGGGCCGAGCGGTCGTGGCGCGCACCCCGACGGGTGGGCCGATGACCGGGAGCGAGGCACGCGCTCGGGTGGCCGTCGTCACCGGCGGCAGCAGCGGCATCGGCCGCGAGGTCGGCCGCCGGCTGGCGGCGGCCGGCTACGACGTGGTGCTGACCGCCCGTCGCCCGCAACCGCTCCGGGAGGCCGCCGAGGCGATCGGCGCCCGGTGGGTCGCGGCCGACACCGCGGTGCCCGAGCAGCTCGCCGCCGTGGTGGCCGAGGCCGGTGCCGTCGACCTGGTCGTCCACGCCGCCGGGGTCATGGAGGGCACGTTCGTCCGCAAGGAGACGCTCCAGAGCTTCGAGGCGGTGGTGCGCACCAACCTGACCTCTGCGTTCGTGGTGGCGCACGGGGTCCTGCCGGCCATGCGCCCGGGCGGGCGGTTCGTGTTCCTGTCGTCGTCGTCGGCCCACGCGCCCCAGCCGGGGCGATCGGCCTACTCGGCGTCGAAGGCGGGGTTGAACGCGTTCGCCGGCGCGCTGGCCAAGGAGGTCGAGCGGGACGGCATCGCGGTGCACGTCGTGACCACCGGCCCGGTGGCGACGCCGATGCTGGACGACGTGCGGTTCCCGATGCGGACGCTCGGGGCGGAGGACGTGGCGGCGGCGGTCGTCTGGCTCGATGCGCTGCCGCCGAACGTGGTGCTCCCCGAGGTCGAGCTGTCGTCGGTCGACACCGGCCCGTTCGCGCCCGAGGTCTTCGTCCCCGAGGCGGCGCGCCAGCTCGGCCGGACCGAGCTCTGACGCCGGCGGTTCAGCCCGCCGTCGACGAGGCCAGCATCGCCGGCAGGTCGGTGCGGACGATCTTGCCCATGGCGTTGCGGGGGAGTGCGCCGACCACCGCGATCTGCTCCGGCACCTTGTACCTGGCCAGGTTGGCCAGCAGGTGGGCGCGCACGTCGTCGACGTCGACCTCGGCGCCGGTGGCCGGCTGGACCACGGCCGCCACCCTCTCGCCGAGGCGCTCGTCGGGCACGCCGAGCACGGCACCGGCCGCGACCGCCGGGTGTTCGAGCAGCACGCGCTCGACCTCGGCGGGGTACACGTTGGCCCCGCCGCGGAGGATGACCAGGCTCTTGCGGTCGCGGACGTGCAGCCGACCGTCGTCGTCGAGGAAGCCGATGTCGCCGGTGTGCAGCTCGCCGCCGGCCAGCGCCTCGGCGGTGGCGTCGGGGCGCTGCCAGTAGCCCAGCATCGTCCGGTAGCGGTCGTCGGCCGGCCCGACGCAGATCTCGCCCGCCTGCCCGGCCGGCAGGGTCGTCCCGTCGTCCCCGGCGATGCGGACGGCCAGGTGTGGCAGCGGGCGACCCGACCCCCCGGGGACGTGGTCGTCGCCGGACCGGCCGTCGATCGCCACCACCGTCGGGGCCTCGGACAGCCCGTACGTGGCCAGCACGGGCAGACCGAACTTGGCCGCGAACGCCGAGCGGATGGCCTCGGGGCAGTCGGCACCGCCCGTCCACACCTCGTCGAGGCTGGACAGGTCGGACGGGTCGATCTCGTCCATGTGGGCGAGGCTGTGGAGCAGGGCCGGTGGGCCGTTCCAGGTGGTGACCCGCTCGCGACGGATCCACTCGGCCACGCCCTCGGCGTCGATGCGGTCCATGACGATCGAGGTCCCGCCGGCCTGCGACACCAGCAGGGTGGTCAGCACGGCCATGTTGAGGATCGTGAACGGGAAGCAGTCGCCCTTGCGCAGCTCCGGGCCGTACCCGCGGGTCGCCACCAGCACGGCGCCGGGCAGCAGCAGGTTGTGCTGGCTGTGCACCGCACCCTTGGGGCGGCCGGTCGTGCCGCTGGTGTAGGCGATCCCCGCCGGGGCGTAGGGGTCGACATCGACGCCGACCGGACCGTCGACCGCGGCGTCGAGGGCCGCCCGCCAGGAGGAGGTGTCGAGCACCGGCACCCCGGCGTCGTCGAGCGGCTCGTCGGTGAGCAGCAGCGAGGCGCCGCAGTCGCCGAGCTGCCAGCGCTTCTCCGGCGGGGCCAGGGCCCGGTTGACGCCGACCCAGACCGCCCCGAGGCGCATGGCGCCGTGGAAGGCCACGACCACGTCGGCGTCGTTGGGCAGCGTCGCCGCCACCCGGTCGCCGGTGCGGATGCCGAGGTCGGCGAGGGCGTGGGCGGCCCGGTCGGCCAGCCGGTCGAGCTCGGCGTAGCTGAGGCGATGGGCGCGGGTGACCAGCGCCTCGTGGTGGGGGTCGTCGGCCAGGGCCCGGTCCAGCACCCGGGCGACGGTGTGGGGCGTCCGGTGCGCGTCAGCCATCGCGGGCAGGTCGTCCTTCCTCCGGAGAAGCGCAGCCGATGGTCACGCTGTCGCCTCTACCTGATCGCCTCGTCGCCGTGGAGGGTCGTCCGGTGCATGTCGCGGGGCGACGCCGGGTCGTAGGGCAGCGCCCGGTGCAGCACACCGCGGTTGTCCCAGATCACCAGGTCACCGACACGCCACTCGTGCCGGTAGACGCGCTGCGGCGCCGTCGCCCGCGCCAGGACGTCGTCGAGCAGCGCATCGCCCTCGTCGGGATCCATCCCCACCACCCGGTCGGCCGTCGGCCCGAGCACGACCGACCGGCGGCCGTCCCGGTGCCGCCAGATCAGCGGCTGCTCCTTCGGCGGCCTCGCGCGCCACACGGCCAACTGCTCCGCCGTCGGGTCGGGGGTGAGCCGCCGCTGGGCGGCTTCGATCGAGTGCACCACGCGGATCGATCCGAAGCGCTGGCGTTCGTCGTCCGTCAGGTCGTCGTAGGCGGCGTAGGTGCTGGCGAACTCGGTCTCGCCCCCCGACTCGGCGACGCCGTGGCCGGCGAGCAGCGTCGCCATGATGGGGACGTCGTCGGTGAGGCCGTCGATGTGCCAGTCGAAGGTGCCGCGGAGGTAAGCGGCCGAGGGGTTCTTCTTCGGGTCGAGGGTCACCCGGAAGATCTCGGGATGCTCGCCGGTGCCGAAGACCTCGACCCGCCCGAGCCGCTTGCTGAACGCCACGTGGGCGGCGTCATCGACGTGGAGGCCGCGGAAGACGAGCACGCCGTTCGCCGCGAGCGTGTCGAGCGTCCATGCCGGCAGCTCGTCGTCGTGCAGCAGTCGATCCACGTCGACGCCCCGCACCTCGGCGCCGACGGTCTCCGTCAGCTTCACGGTCTCGATCGTCTGTGTCATCGGTCCTCCCGAGATCGGCCCGAACGGGGACACGCGCTCGCGTCGCTCACCCCTGCCTCCGGAGCTCCCGCTTCAGCACCTTGCCCGACGGGTTGCGGGGCAGCGCGTCGATGAAGGTGACGTCCTTGGGGACCTTGTAGCGGGCCAGCCGGGCCCGGCAGTGCTCGACGAGCTCGTCGGCGGTGGCCGTCGTGCCCGGGCGGAGGGCGACGAACGCCACCGGGACCTCGCCCCACCGCTCGTCGGGCCGGCCCACCACGGCCGCCTCGACCACCGCGTCGTGCTCGTAGAGGACGCGCTCGACCTCGGAGCCGGCGATGTTCTCGCCGCCCGACACGATCATGTCCTTGAGGCGGTCGACGATGAAGAGGTAGCCGTCCTCGTCGCGGACGCCGATGTCGCCCGTGTGGAACCAGCCGCCCGCGAACGCCTTGGCGGTGGCGTCCGGGTCGCGCCAGTAGCCCTTGAACACCTTGGGCCCCCGCAGCACGATCTCGCCGCGCGCCCCCGGCGGGACCGAGCGCCCCTGCTCGTCCCAGATGTCCAGCTCGAGGTGCAGGCACGGGCGCCCGACGCTGCCGAGCTTGGTGATGATGCTGGCGCGGTCGAGGAAGGTGTCGCCGGACACCGTCTCGGTGAGGCCGTAGGCGTCGGCGAACCACGCCGACGGGAACGTGCGCTGGATCCGCTCGATCAGCGGGATCGGCATCTTCTCGCCGCCGTTGATGATCACCCGCACCGACGACAGGTCGCGCTGGTGGACGTCGGGCAGCGCCATGATGGCGTTGACCATGGCGGGCGCCAGCCACACCGTGCTCACCCGCGACCGCTCCAGCTCGTCGACCACGGCGGCGGCGTCGAACGCGCGGTGGATGATCGTCGTCGCCCCGGCCGCGATCAGGGAGGTGGTGGTCAGGTCGAGCGCGCCCACGTGGTAGAGGGGTCCGCAGGCAAGCCCGAGGTCCGCGCCGGTGAAGCCGAACTCGACGATGTGGGCGAGGTTCTTCCACGCCAGGTTGGCGTGGGTGAGCATGACCCCCTTGGGGTGCCCCGTGGTGCCCGACGTGTACATGAGGCGGTGGACGTCGTCGGCGGCCGCGGGGGCGGGGGCGACGGTGGCGGGGTCGGTGCGGAGGTCGGCGAGGGCAGTCCAGCCCTCGGGCGCGGGCTGCGCCACGCAGGCGCGCAGGAGGGTGGCCTCCATGCCCTTCGTCGCGTCGGCGGCGAGACCGGCGAGCGCGGCGTCGCACACGAGCGCACGGGCCCCCGAGTGCTCGAGGATGTACCGGACCTCGGGGGCGGCGAGCCGCCAGTTGATCGGCATCGCGATGGCGCCGAGGTAGTTCGCGGCGAAGAGCGTCTCGAGGAACTCGGGGCAGTTGTACGAGAGCAGGCCGACGATGTCACCGCGCCCGATGCCGCGCTCGTGCAGCCCGCCGGCCAGTGCCGCCGCCCGCGTGGCCATCTCGCCGTACGTGACCGCCTCGCCCTCGAAGACCGTGATCGGCTTGTCGGGCGCCCGGGTGGCGTGGTGGGCGAGCACGGCGAACCAGTTCACGTCCGCCTGCATCGTCTGTTCGACCGTCACGACCGTGACCTTTCCCCTCGTGCCACCGTTGTTGTACCGACCAGTCAATCTATGTTCCGTGGCGGCGACGTGCGGTGCCGTTCCGCCCTCACGGCGCCGAGTAGCCGCCGTCGACGACGAGGGCCGAGCCGGTGGTCCACCGGGAATCGTCGCTCGCGAGGTAGGAGTAGGCGCCGGCGAGGTCGGTCGCCGCACCGAGCCCCAGGGGGTGCCGGGCTTCGATCGCCTCGAGCGCCTCGGGCGGGAGGCCGTCGTGGATCGCCGAGCGGAACGTCCCCGGGCACACGCAGTTCACCCGGATCCCGTCGCGGGCGTACTCCACCGCCGCCACCTTCGCGAGCTGGATCACCGCCGCCTTCGTCGTGCAGTAGGGCGCGGCGTGGGACCAGGCCGTGAGCCCGGACACCGACGCGGTCAGCACGATCGAGCCCGACCGCTGGGCGCGCATGACGGGCACCGCGGCCCGGATGCCGTTGACGGCACCGAGGACGTTGATCCGGAACGCACGCTCCCAGTCCTCGGTCGCCAGGTTGTGGATGCGGCCGTTCGGCGAGAGCACGCCGGCGTTGCTGATCAGCACGTCGAGGCGACCGAATCGCTCGACGGCCAGCTTGATCACGGCGGCGACCTGCTCGACGTCGCCCACGTCGGCGAGTGCCGTCTCGACCGCCCCGCGCCCCTCCGGGAGCCCGGCGACGGTGGCGTCGAGCGAGGGCTCGCTGACATCGCTCAGCACGAGGTCGGTGGCCGGCTCGCCGGCGAGCCGGCGGGACACCGCCGCCCCCAGCGCGCCGCCCGCCCCCGTGATGGCCACGACCCGTCGTGGTTCGGGTGTCCCGGTCATACCAGCAGGTACCCGCCGTCGACGGCCAGCACGGTGCCGGTGACGAACGCGGCGGCGTCCGAGGCCAGGAACTGGTAGGCGCCGGCCAGGTCGGTGACGGCCCCCCAGCGGCGCTGGGCGGTGTGCCCGGTGATCGCCGCCGAGCGCTCGGCGCTGCCCTTCCACCCCGCGGCCATCGGCGAGTCGAACCACCCCGGCGCGACGACGTTCACGGTGATGCCGGCGGGCGCCAGATCCAGGGCCAGGCCCTTGGCCATGCCGGCCAACCCGGCCTTCGACGCGCTGTACGCCGCCAGCCCCTGGCGGGGCCGCTCGCCGAGGACCGAGCCCGTGAAGATCAGCCGCCCGCCCTCGCCCATCACCCGGGCGGCGGCCCGAGCGCCGAGGAACGCACCGGTGAGGTTCACGTCCAGCACCTTCCGCCAGACCGCGGCCTCGGTCTCGCGGGGGCCGGCCACGACCGGCGAGATGCCGGCGTTGGCGATCCACACGTCGAGGCCGCCCCACTCGGCCACCGTGGCGTCGGCGACGGCCTCGTTGAAGTCCTCGTCGGTCACGTCACCGCAGAGCACCAGCGTGGGCCCGGGGAGCTCGTCGGCGACCGCCTTGAGGTCCTTCTCGGTGCGGGCGACGAGCGCCACGCGGGCGCCGGCCTGCGAGAACGCATGGGCGAGCAGCGAGCCGAGGCCGCGCCCGGCGCCGGTGATCACCACGCGCTTGCCCCTGACGGCGCCGGGGTCGGGGAACGACGGGGGGATGTCGATCGAAGCGGTCATGAAGTGGTCATCAGACTTTCCTTGCTTGTACCGACCAGTACAATACACGGTTCGTGAGCATCGCCCGACCGTCACCGCCGGCCTTCCCCACCACCGACCTCGTCGAGATGCAGCGGCGCATGCTGCTGATCCGCGGGTTCGAGCAGCGGGTGGCGGCGCTCTACCGGGACGGCGAGGTCCCCGGGTTCGTGCACCTCTCCATCGGGCAGGAGGCGGCGGCGGTGGGCGCGTGCTGGCCGCTCCGCCCCACCGACGTCATCACCTCGACCCACCGCGGCCACGGCCACTGCCTGGCCAAGGGCCTGGACCCGCTGGGGATGTTCGCCGAGCTGATGGGCCGGGACGGGGGCACGAACCGCGGCCGCGGCGGCTCGATGCACATCGCCGACCCGAAGCTCGGGATCTTCGGCGCCAACGGCATCGTGGCGGCCGGCGTGCCGATCGCCGCCGGGGCGGCCGCGGCCGCCCAGCTGCGGGCCGACGGCGGCGTCGCCGTGGCCTTCTTCGGCGACGGCGCGCCCGCGCAGGGCGCGTTCCACGAGGCCGTGAACCTCGCCGCCGTCTGGCGTCTGCCGGTGGTCTTCTTCTGCGAGAACAACGGCTACGCCGAGTTCTCCCCGGCGTCGACCCAGCACGCGTCGACGCTCGCGCAGCGCGCCGCGGGCTACGGGGTCGACCACGTGGCCGTCGACGGCAACGACGTCGTGGCCGTGGCCGGCGTGATGGACGACGTGGTCGAGGCGGTGCGCACGGGCCACGGCCCGGTCGTCGTCGAGGCCGCCACCTACCGCTGGCACGGCCACTACGAGGGCGACCCCGAGCGCTACCGGTCACCGGACGAGGTGCGCGAGTGGGAAGGGCGCGACCCCCTGCTCGCGCACGAGCGCCGGCTGTGCGACGCCGGCCTGGCCGACGACGAGATCAAGGCGCTGGCGTCGTCGGTGGCCGGCGAGCTCGACGGCGCGGTCGAGGCCGCCCGGCGGCTCGATCAGCCGGCGGCCTCGACGCTGACCGACTTCGTCGTGCGGGCCCGACCGTCACGCGCCGAGCCGGCACCCCCGCCCGACGATGCGCCCGTGTTCCGCACCATGGACGCCATCCACGCCGCGCTCGAAGCCGAGCTCGCGGGCGACGACCGGGTGTTCGTGGCGGGCATCGACGTGGGGGAGGGCGGGAACGTCTTCGGCCTCACGCGCGGGCTGCGCGAGCGGTTCGGTGACCGCGTGCGGGACACGCCGATCTCCGAGACCGCCATCGTCGGGCTCGGGGTCGGCGCGGCCATGGCCGGCATGCACCCCGTCGTGGAGGTGATGTACCTCGACTTCCTCGGCGTCTGCTTCGACCAGCTGCTCAACCAGGCGGCGAAGCTGCCGTTCATGACGGGCGGCGCCGCCCGCATGGCCCTGACCGTCCGCACCCAGTTCGGGGCCGGGCGCTCCTCGGGGAGCCAGCACTCGCAGAGCCTCGAAGCGCTGCTGGCGCACGTCCCGGGGCTGAGCGTCGTCATGCCGTCGACGCCGGCCGACACCTACGGCCTGCTGCGCGCGGCCATCCAGGACCCGAACCCGGTGGTCTTCATCGAGAACCGGCTGCTGTACGGGTCGAAGGGGCCCCAGCCCCCGGCCGACCACATCCTCCCCATCGGGCGCTCGGCGGTCGTCCGTCCAGGGACGGACGTCACCGTGGTGTCGGTGTCGCGGATGGTCCACGAGGCGGTCGCGGCCGCCGAGCGGGTGGCCGAGGAGGGCATCTCGGTCGAGGTGATCGACCTGCGCACGGTGGCGCCGCTCGACATGGTTCCCGTGCTCGACTCCGTCCACAAGACCAGCCGGCTGCTGATCGCCCACGAGGCGGTCGTCCCCTTCGGCATCGGTGCCGAGATCGCGGCCACGGTCGCCCGCGAGGCGTTCTGGGACCTCGACGCACCGATCGAACGCATCGGCGCCGCGCCGACGCCCCCGCCGTACGCACCGACGCTGGAGCGGGCATGGCTGCCCGACCGCGCCGACGTCGCCGCCGCCATCCGCCGCCTCGCGGCGGCGTGACGACGGATCAGGGGGCCAGGGTCCACGTCCGTCCGTCCCGCCGTGGCCGACGTGTACCCCTAGGCTGTGCGGGTGGCCGCCGCCGAGACCAAGCCGCTGCGGGAGCTCGTGGAAGCCCACCGCGACGAGATCAAGGCCATCGTGGCGCGCCATCACGGCCGGTCGGTGGCGGTCTTCGGTTCGGTGGCACGCGGTGACGAAGGACCGGGCAGCGACATCGACTTCCTCGTGGAGCTCGCACCTGGCACCCGGCCGATCGAGATCCTCACTCTCGGCGCCGAGCTTGAGGACGCGCTGGGCGTGAAGGTCGACGTGGGCACGCCCGAGTCGCTCCGTCAGCGGCTCCGCGGCGAAGTGCTGGCCGAAGCTGTTCCCCTGTGAGTCGCCATGACGTGTCCCGCCTCACCGACATCGTCGAGGCGATCGACGCGATCAAGGACCACCTGACCAAAGGCGACCTCGACGACGGACTGGTCTACGACGCCGTCCGGGTGCGGCTCATCGAGATCGGGGAAGCGGTCAAGGGCGTCAGCGCCGAGCTCCTCGGTACCGAGCCCGAGGTCCCGTGGAAGGCCATCGCTCGGATGCGCGACCACCTCACGCACCGGTACTTCGACACCGATCACGCCGTCGTGCGGGACGTCGTGGACAACGAGCTCGAGCCGCTGCTTGACGCCGTCCGCTCGCTGTCGGAACGGGCGGAGCAGCAGGTCGACGAGTCGCAATGATCAGGCCGCGTCGCGGCGACCGGGGCTCCTCATTCCGGCTGGTGCTTCACCGGTTGGCACGGGATCGGGCTCGCAGCACCCCCGCGACCGCGCCGCGAACGACACCCAACCACGGGTCTGCCGTCGCGAGCGCCGTATCCGCTCGGCCTCTAGCAGCCCAGCTCGCGCGCGATCACGAGGTGCTGGATCTCGTTGGTGCCCTCGCCGATCTCGAGGACCTTGGAATCGCAATAGAAGCGGGCCACCGGTGACTCGAGCATGTACCCGACGCCGCCGTGGACCTGCACGGCCTCGGACGCCGCCCAGGCCGCGGTGCGGCTGGCCTTGAGCTTGGCCATCGCCGCCTCCTTCCGGAACGGCTGCCCGGTGTCGCGCAGGTGGGCGGCGCGGTAGGTGAGCCAGCGGGCGGCCTCGAGCTCGGTGGCGATGTCGGCGAGCTTGAACTGCACCGCCTGGTGCTTCGAGATCGGCTGCCCGAACTGCACCCGCTGGCGCGCGTAGTCGGTCGCGAGGTCGAGCACGGCCTGGGTGAGGCTGAGCGACAGCGCGGCGATCGAGATGCGCCCCATCTCGAGCGTGCGCAGGAACTGGCCGAGCCCCATGTCGGGGTCCCCGATCAGGTGCTCGTCGGGGACCCACACGTCGTCGAAGGCGAGCTCACGCGTGTCGAGGCCCCGCCACCCGATGCCCCGCATCTTCGGGCCCATGGTGAAGCCGGGGGTGTCCTTCTCGACGACGAAGCTGCCGTAGCGCGGCGGCTGCCCCTCGGCGGACGGCGTGCGGGCCAGCAGGGTGACCCCGAACGACATGTCGGTGCCGGCGTTCGAGATGAACGTCTTGCGCCCGTTGATCAGCCAGCCGCCGTCGCGCCGTTCGGCGCGCGTGCGGATCCCCCGGGCGTCGGAGCCGGCGTCGGGTTCCGTCAGCCCGAACGCGCCGAGGGCGCGGCCCTCGGCCAGCGGCCGCAGCCAGCGCTCGCGCTGCGCGTCGGTGCCGAAGAGGTACAGCGGCAGCGAGCCGATGGTCACGTGCGCCTGCCACGCCGCAGCCACGGACTGGTCGGCCAGCCCGATCTGCTCCATCGCCGCCACGAAGCCGACGGTGGACATCCCGATGCCGCCCCACTCCTCGGGGATCAGCATGCCGAGCAGGCCGAGCTCGCCCATCTCGCGGAGCAGGTCGGTCGGGCACCGCGCCTCTTCCCAGGCGACCGGGGCGCGGGGTGCGATCTCCTTCTGCGCGAAGTCGCGACAGAGCCCGACGAGGTCGCGTTCGGCTTCGGTGAGCGAGAAGTCCATCGCCCGATCATATTGGACCGGTCGGTACATGCTAGTAAGCTCGGCACGATGGGGACCGACCGCATCCCGCACGCGTGGCCGAAGTTCGACAGCGTGGAGGAGGAGCGACGGCATCGCAAGCAGCGGCTCGCGGCGGCGTTCCGCATCTTCGGGCGGTTCGGCTTCGACGAGGGCACGGCGGGGCACATCACCGCCCGCGACCCCGATCTGCTCGACCACTTCTGGGTGAACCCCCTCGGCATGAACTTCAAGCAGATCCGGGTCAAGGACCTGCTGCTCGTGAACCACCGGGGCGAGGTCGTCGAGGGCACCTGGCCGCTCAACACCGCGGCGTTCGTGATCCACTCGCAGATCCACGCCGCCCGCCCCGACGTCGTGTCCGCCGCCCATGCCCACTCCGTGCACGGGAGGGCGTGGTCGTCGCTGCGCCGTCCGCTCGACCCGCTCACGCAGGACGCCTGCGCGTTCTACGGCGACCACGCCCTCTTCGACGACTACACGGGCGCCGTCTTCGAGCTCGACGAGGGCAAGCGGATCGCCCAGGCCCTCGGCGGCTGCAAGGCGGCCATCCTGGCCAACCACGGCCTGCTCACCGTCGGGCGCAGCGTCGACGAGGCCGCGTGGTGGTTCGTCACCATGGAGCGCACGTGCCAGGTGCAGTTGCTGGCCGAGTCGGCGGGCACCCCGGTGCACATCGATCCGGAGCAGGCCGAGAAGACCGCGGCGCAGGTCGGCGGGCGCAACACCGGGTGGCTCCAGTTCCAGCCGCTCTACGACTGGATCGTCGAGGAGCAGCCCGACCTCCTCGACGAGTGAGTCAGCCCGCGCCCGCGCCCGGGCCCGGGCCCGGGCCCGGGTGCAGGTGGGCGAGGAAGGTGGCCGACCAGTCGGTCAGGTCGGCCGGGATGCCGTAGCCGGTCTCGTCGTTGATCGCCGCCCAGTTGTCGGCGACGTCCTCGACCGTCGGGGCCCGCCCGCTGTGGACGTAGCCCGGGCTCATGGCGATGAAGATGCGCGCGAAGCGGCCGGCGCCGGCGGCGTAGATCTCCCCGCTCACCGGGCAGTCCTCGTGGGCGAGGAAGGCGACCATCGGCGCGACCAGGTCGGGCGACATCTCCGGGCCGGCCTCCTCGCCCCCCCGGCCGGCCATCCGCGTCATCGCCGCGGGCGCGATGAGGTTGACCTTGATGCCGTGGGCGGCGCCGGCGGTGGTCAGGCTGCGCGTGAGCCCGACGACCGCTCCCTTGGCGGTGGCGTAGGAGGTGTTGTTCGGCAGCCCGAAGAGCCCGGCCGAGGTCGTCATCACGATCCGGCCGTAGCCCCGGCCGACCAGGTGCGGCCAGGCCGCCCGGGTGGTGTTGAACGACCCGCCGACGTGGACCGCGAGGTGCTTCGCCAGGTTGTCCTCGTCCACCTCGGGCAGGCCCGCCCAGCGGATGATGCCGGCGTTGTTGACGAGGATGTCCACGTGCCCGAACCGCTCGACGGCCGCCTCGACGAGCGCCTGCCCGCCGGCGGCGGTGGACACGTCGCTGGTGTCGGGGACGGCGACGCCGCCGGCGGCGACGATCTCCGCGGCGACGGTCGACGCCGGTCCGGCGTCCACGCCCTCGCCACCCGTCGAGCTGCCGAGGTCGTTGACGACGACGCTGGCGCCGCGCGCGGCGAGCAGGCGCGCGTAGCCGCGGCCGATGCCGCGCCCCGCACCGGTGACGACGGCGACGCGCCCGTCGAAGCGGTGCTCGCTCACCGCCGCACCGTTCGGGAGGCGCGCCGTGATGGCTCGGCCCTCCGGGCCGGGCGACGCACGGTGCTCATGGTGCGGTCGCTGCGCCGGCTCAGACCGGCGCCGGGGCGTGGAACCCCAGGAGATCGCCCAGCGTGCCCCCGACCAGGGCCTTGCGCTCGTCCGCGGGCAGATCGCCGAGCTGCCGGGCGAGCACCTCCTGGCTGCCGCGGAAGGTGCCCTCGGCGTGCGGGTAGTCGTTGCCCCACACGATCGTCGACAGGCCGGTGATGTGCCGGCAGGCGACGGCCACGGGGTCGTCCTGGAACGACACGTGGAACTGGCGCCGCACGTACTCGCTCGGCATCAGCGGGTACGGCCACTTCTCGTTCAGCTTGAACAGCTGCGCCATGTTGGGCTGGTCGTCGGCGGGGCGGGTGTCGTCCCAGTGCCCGAGCCACCAGTCGGCGTCCTGACCGATCCCGGTGACCCAGCACTTGTCCATGGCCCCGACGAGCGACGACAGCCAGTGGGCGTTGAACTCGATGAGCGCGAAGTGGAGGTTCGGGTGGCGCTCGGGCACGCCCGCGCCGACGAGGTGGCAGATGAGCTGCTGGGGAACGATCGTGCTCATCACGGCCTGGGTGACGAGGCGCTTCGCCGCCGCCTTCTCGGTCATCGG
>DASSGC010000791.1:0-4119 GCA_035693765.1 Acidimicrobiales bacterium | reverse complement strand
TTCGCCGCCGCGGCGAGCGGACCCTCCCGGACGTCCGCGAGGACGACGTGCAGCCCCCGGGCGGCCAAGGATTCGGCGAGGGCGAGGCCGATGCCGGAGGCCGCGCCGGTGACGACGGCCACCTGTCCAGGTTCGAGCTTCACGGGCGAAGATTGACACGGTCGTCAACCTCTCTACCGGACTGTGGCGTGACCCCCGGTCCGACTATTCTGACGCGGTCGTCACCGTACGGCGGATGGGAGGGATCGTCGGATGCCGGGTCGTCTGGATGGCAAGGTGGCCTTCATCACGGGGGCAGCGCGGGGCCAGGGTCGGGCGCATGCCGAGCGGATGGCGGAGTAGCGGTGGATCATCTCGCCAACATGCTGCTGGGGTTGGGCAACGGCGGCGTCTACGC
Source organism: Acidimicrobiales bacterium (assembly GCA_035693765.1). Taxonomy (GTDB): domain Bacteria; phylum Actinomycetota; class Acidimicrobiia; order Acidimicrobiales; family VFJN01; genus ZC4RG19. The sequence goes on along the minus strand of DASSGC010000791.1, from coordinate 3,722 downwards.
GGCGCTGGCGTTGGCGCTGGTCCTCACCTACCGCAGCTCGGGTGTCGTGAACTTCGCGACGGGCGCGATCGCGCTGTACGGCGCGTACACGTACGCGTGGCTCCGCGACGGCAAGCTGCTCGTGCTGGTGCCCGGGCTGCCGACAGAGGTCGACCTCGGCGGGACGCTCGGCTTCGCCCCTGCCGCGCTGCTGGCGCTGGCCATCACCGCGCTGTTCGGTGCGCTGCTGTACGCGGTGGTGTTCCGGCCCTTGCGCGAGGCGCCCCCGCTGGCGCGGGCCGTCGCCTCGCTGGGCGTGCTCGTGGTGATCCAGTCGTTGATGGCGAACCGGATCGGCACCCAGGCGGTGAGCGTGAGCGCCATCTTCCCGGCGGAGCGCTGGGAGCTGGGTTCGCTGACGGTGCTGTCGGACCGCTTCTACCTCGCGGTGTCGGTGGTGGCTCTGACGCTGGTGATCACCGCCGTGTACCGCTGGACGCGCTTCGGGCTGGTGACGCGGGCGGCGGCGGAGTCGCAGACGGGCGCGTTCGTCAGCGGCGCGTCGCCTGACCGCGTCGCCTTGTCGAACTGGATGATCAGCGCCGCGGTCGCCGGTGCCGCCGGCATCCTCATCGCGCCGCTGAGCCCGCTGACACCGATCACCTACACGCTGTTCGTGGTACCGGCGCTGGCGGCCGCGGTGGTCGGGGGCTTCCAGCACCTCGTCCCCACGGTGGCCGCCGGCCTCGCCATCGGCATGTTCCAGTCAGAGGCGATCTCCCTCGCCGGGGACCATTCCTGGATGCCGCAGACCGGCTCGTCGGAGCTGGTGCCGCTGGTGGTGATCCTCGTCGCCCTGCTGGTGACGGGCCAGGCGATGCCGGTCCGGGGCAGCCTGCTGCGCCATCCGCTGGGTCGAGCCCCCCGGCCACGGTCGCTGCTGGTGCCCACGGTCGCCGGCTTCGGCGTGGGCCTGGTCGCGCTGCTGGTCACCGACGGCACGTGGCGCAGCGCCGTGATCGGGACGTTCATCGCCGCCATCATCGGCCTGTCGCTGGTCGTCGTGACCGGTTACGGCGGCCAGGTGTCGCTGGCCCAGCTCGCCCTGGCCGGCGCGGGAGCGTTCACCCTCAGTGGCCTCACCGAGAGCTGGGGCGTGCCGTTCCCCTTCGCCCCCCTGCTGGCGGCCCTGGCGGCGACCGTGTTGGGGGTCGTGGTGGGGCTCCCCGCCCTTCGCCTCCGCGGGCTCACCCTCGGCGTGGTCACGCTCGCGCTGGCGTACGCCATCGAGGCCGTCTGGTTCCGCAACACCCAGATCGTCAGCTCCGACGGTGCGTCGGTGATCCAACCCGAGCTCCTCGGCCTCGACCTGAGCGTGGGCACCGGACGGGCCTTCCCCCGCATCGAGTTCGGCCTGCTGTGCCTGGTGGTGCTCGTGGGGGTGGCCTGGGGCGTCGCCCGGCTGCGCACCAGCGCGCTCGGCTCCGCCATGCTCGCGGTGCGGGCCAACGAACGGTCGGCCGCGGGGATCGGTGTCAACGTCGTGCGCGTGAAGGTGCTGAGCTTCGCGCTCGCCTCCTTCATCGCCGGGCTCGGGGGAAGCCTGCTCGCCTACCGGCGCAGCGTCGTCACCTTCGACTCGTTCACGGCGTTCGGCGGCCTGACCTTGCTGTCGACCGCCTACCTGGCCGGGATCACGTCCGTCTACGGCGGCATCCTCGCCGGCGTGCTCGCCAGCGGCGGCATCGTCTTCATCGCCCTGGACCGCTGGGTCAACCTCGGCGAGTGGTTCTCGGTCATCAGCGGTGTCGCGCTGATCGCCACCGTCATCGGCCACCCCGAAGGCCTCGCCACCGTCGGCCACCGCCTCGCCGACCGCCTTGCGCGCCGCCGCCCGACCCGGGCACCGGCGGAGCCGCTGCCCGCCCCCTCGGCCGCCGACGCCGAGCCGGCCATGGCGACGGCGTCGGTCGAGAGGGACGGCCAGGGCGACACGGAGCCCGCGCCGGCGACCGTGGCGGACGGCGAGGGCGCCGCGGAGCCGGCCCTGGCGACCGCGGCGGCCGACCCCGATGGCGACGCCGACACGGTCCTCGACGTCAACAACCTCACCGTACGGTACGGGGGCGTCGTCGCCGTGGCGGGGGCCTCGCTGCACGTGAAGGCGGGCGCCGTCGTCGGCCTCATCGGGCCCAACGGCGCGGGCAAGACCAGTTTCATCGACGCGGTCACCGGCTTCGCCCGGGCGGACGGCGTCGTGCGGCTCGGGGGTGCGCGGATCGAGGGCATCGCCCCGCACGCTCGCGTGCGCCAAGGCCTGGCCCGGACCTTCCAGTCACTCGAGCTCTACGACGACCTCACCGTCGAGGAGAACGTCAGCGCCGCGCTGTCGGGGCGCCGCGGCGACGACCGCCGCCACGCCGTGACCCGGGCCCTCGATCTCGTCGGCATCGGTGACCTGCGCGATCGTCACGCCGGCGCGCTCAGCCAGGGTCAACGCCAGCTCGTGTCCATCGCCCGCGCCTGCGCCGCCGAGCCCCGCGTGCTCCTGCTCGACGAGCCCGCCGCCGGCCTCGACACCACCGAGAGCAGGTGGCTCGGCGAACGCATCCGCAGCATCCGCGCCAGCGGTGTCGGCGTGCTGCTCGTCGACCACGACGTCGGCCTCGTCCTGGGCGTGTGCGACTACATCTACGTCCTCGACTTCGGCATGGTCATCGCCGAGGGGGACCCGGCTGCCATCCGGTCCGACCGCGCCGTTGCCGACGCCTACCTCGGCACCACGCACCACACCGCGGCGGCGGCGACATGACGCCCCGGCTGGAGTGCAGCGACCTCACCGGCGGCCGCGGGTCGACCACCGCCTTCCGCGGCATCGATCTCGCCGTCGAGGCCGGCACCGTCCTCGCGCTGCTGGGCCCCAACGGCGCCGGAAAGACGACCCTCCTCCTCACGCTCGCCGGATTGCTGCCTGCCCACGGCGGCGCCGTCTGCGTCGACGGCGTGCCGGTGCCCAACGGCCGGGCGGCGGCGGCGAACGGCGCCGGTGTCGTCCTCGTCCCCGACGACCGCAGCCTGTTCCCCACCCTCACCGTCGAGGAGAACCTCCGGGTCGCCAGCCGGAGGAACGGTCCGGCTCCGACCGCCATGATCGACATCTTTCCGGCGCTGGCGACGCGGTGGAACCTGCGCGCCGGGGCGCTCTCGGGCGGCGAACAACAGATGTTGGCCATGGCCCGGGCCCTCATCCAGGAGCCCAAGGTCCTCCTCGTCGACGAGCTCAGCATGGGACTGGCGCCGCTCGTCGTCGAGGACCTCTTCGCCACCGTTCGCCGCATCGCCACCGACCATGGCTGCGCGGTGCTGCTCGTCGAGCAGCACGTGGAGCTGGCCCTGGAGATGGCCGAGGACGTCGCCGTCGTCAACCGCGGGAGCGTCATCCTCCGCGGTCAGGCGAGCGAGTTCACGGGGCACCTGGACCGGTTGGAGCAGGCCTACTTCAGCGCCGCCGACCTGTGAACGTCGGGTCAGGCAGGGGCGCCCCTTCCTGACCCGCCGGTGCCCCGTCGTCCGTCAGGCGAGCAGGTCGATCACCAGGCGCTGGCCCAGCTTCGAGTCCTCGAAGTAGGGCGTGGTGAAGTCCTGGCATGCGGCCCAGACGTCCCGGGCGTGCGCCGCGTCCCGCCGCGCCAGCGCCGAGACGAGCTCGGAGAAGAGTGCGTGGGCCCGGCGGTTGGTCTTGG
>DASSGC010000790.1:0-7334 GCA_035693765.1 Acidimicrobiales bacterium | reverse complement strand
CGGGCGGGGGCGACGGCGGATCGGTCACGGGCCGACCCTACGGCCGGAGCGCCGCACCGCTCACCCCCACCGGCGGCGCCCGGCCGGACTGGCGTCCCGCAGTGCCCATGGCGCGCGGGATCGCCGCCGGTTCGCCCGCGGCCGTCGAGCGGACGACCTTTCTGACGGTATGTCAGACTTCGGGCATGGGAAGGCAGGCCGACCATCCGACCCACCCCGAGGTCGACCTCGTGTCGGGCGAGTTCTGGGGCCGCAACCCCCACGACACGCTCACCTGGATGCGGGCGAACGCCCCCGTCTACTGGGACGAGCGGGGGCAGGTGTGGGGCGTCACCCGCTACCACGACCTCAAGCACGTGTCCCGCGCCACCGACACGTGGTCGAGCGCCGGGGGCATCCGGCCGGGCGTGCCCGCCCTGCCGATGATGATCGACATGGACGACCCGCAGCACTGGGCGCGGCGCAAGCTGGTCAACCGGGGCTTCACCCCCCGTCGGGTCCGCGACGAGGAGGCGAAGATCCGCCGCGTCTGCGACCGGATCATCGACGCGGTGTGCGAGCGCGGCACCTGCGACTTCGTGTGGGACATCGCCGCCCCGCTCCCCCTGATCATGATCGGCGACGCCCTGGGGGTGGCCCCCGACGACCGCGACGACCTCATGCGCTGGTCCGACGACCTGCTCCGCGGCCTCGTCGGCCTCACCGGCGACAACGCCGCGGTGGTGCGCGCCGCCGAGGCCTTCGCCGCCTACACCGGCTACGCCGGCCGGGTCATCGACGACCGGCGTGCCGAGCCCCGGGACGACCTGATGAGCCTGCTCGTCCACGCCGAGGTCGACGGCGACCGGCTCGACCACGACAGCCTGGTGCACGAGTCGCTGCTCATCCTGATCGGCGGCGACGAGACCACGCGGCACGTGCTGTCCGGGGGCATGTACCAGCTCGTCACCCACCCGGAGCAGTGGCGCGACCTGGTCGCCGATCGCAGCCTCCTCCCGGGCGCGGTCGAGGAGATGCTGCGCTGGGTGACCCCCATCAAGAACATGGCCCGCACCGCCACCCGCGACGTCGAGCTCGGCGGGCAGGTGATGGCGGCGGGCGACGAGGTGCTGCTGCTCTACCCCTCGGCCAACCGGGATGAGGCGGTGTTCGGCGACCCGTTCCGGTTCGACATCCGCCGCTCGCCCAACGAGCACGTGGCCTTCGGGTTCGGCTCCCACTTCTGCCTGGGCAACAGCCTGGCCCGGCTGGAGCTGCAGGTCATGTTCGACCGGCTGGCCGACCGCCTGCCCGACCTGCACCTGGCCGGCGAGATCACCGGGGAGGCAGATCTGCGGTGGCGGGCGGCCAACTTCGTGTCGGGCTACGAACGCATGCCGGTCGAGTTCACGCCCACCGCACCGGTCGGCGCACCCGCCTGACGCGGCACGCGGCCCGACCCGGCGGCCCGACCCGCGCGCGACCCGGCGGCGCATCCGGCACACTCGTCGCCCATGGAGGAGACGCAGGCGCAACGGGAGGAGCGGGTCGCATCCTCGACGCTGGAGCTGTTCTTCGACCTGGTGTTCGTGTTCGGGTTCACCCAGATCACCGGGGTGGTCACGCACGACGAGACGGCGGTCGGCCTGCTCCACGGCGTGCTGGTCTTCGGCGTGCTGTGGTGGGCGTGGGGCGCGTACGCCTGGTTGACGAACGCCGTTCCGGTGGACGAGACGCTGCCGAGGCTCGTGGTGCTGGCGGCGACCGCCGCCATGCTCGTCACCGCGCTGGCGGTCCCCACCGCCTGGCAGGACGGCGGGCACGAGGGCGGCGTCGCGTTCGCCCTCGGCTACCTGGTGGTGATGCTGCTGCACACCCTGCTGTTCGTCGTGGCCGGCGAGAACCCGGAGACGACCCGCCGGGCGATCCTCCGCCTCGCCCCGACCAACATCGCGGCCGCCCTGCTGCTGGTGGTGGCGGGCGCGGCGGACGGCGGCGCCCAGCTCACGCTGTGGGTCGCCGCCCTGGCCGTCACCTACGCCGGCCCGTACCTCACCGGCGTCACCGGCTTCACCGTCCACCCCACCCACCTGGTCGAGCGGCACGGGCTCATCGTGATCGTCGCCCTGGGCGAGTCGGTGGTGGCCATCGGGGCCGGCGGCGACATCGACGTCGACGGGGGGCTGGCGGGGGTCGCGCTGGCGGCCATGGTCGTCATCGTCGGGCTGTGGTGGGCGTACTTCGACCACGACGCCGCCGCCAGCGAGGAGGCCCTCGTGGCCGCGACCGGTCCCGAACGCGCTCGGATGGCGCGCGACGTGTACAGCTACCTGCACATCCCGCTGGTGCTCGGGATCGTGCTGTCGGCCGTCGGCATCCACGATGCGCTGGTGCATCCCGGCGAGCCGCTCGACGCGCTGGTGGCGGGCGCGCTGGCGGGCGGGGTCGCACTGTTCCTGGCGGGCCTGCTGGCCATCCGGCTGCGCGCCGGCAGGTTGCGGCCGACGCCGGCGGCGTGGACGGCGCTCGCGGTGGCGCTGGTGATGACCGTGGCCGGCGCGCACGTCGACGCCGCGGTCGCCGTGGGGGTGCTGGCCGTGACGGTCGCGAGCCTGGCCATCGCCGAGCGGCAGCGGCCACCGGTGGTTGAATCGACGGCGTGACCCTCGACGCCGACCTCGCCGACGCCCACGTCGGCCGCACCTGGGACGACGACATCGTCCACGTCCTGCACGACTACATCCGGATCCCCAACGTGTCCGTTGCCTACGACGCCGGCTGGGACGAGGCGGGGCACATGGTGCGCGCCACCGAGCTGCTGCGGCAGTGGTGCGCCCGCCATGCGGCCGAGGGGCTGGCGGGCGCGACGGTCGAGGTCCACGAGATCGCGGGCCGGTCGCCGGTGCTGCTGATCGACGTGCCCCCCGTGGGCGGCGGCCGGGCCGACGACACCGTGCTGCTCTACGGCCACCTCGACAAGCAGCCGCCGTTCTCCGGCTGGCGGGACGGGCTCGGGCCCTGGGAGCCGGTCCTCGAGGGCGACCGGCTCTACGGCCGGGGCAGCGCGGACGACGGCTACGCCGCCTTCTCGGCGGTCACCGCGCTGGAGGCGGTGCGCGCCGCCGGCGGGGCGCACTCGCGGTGCGTCGTGCTGATCGAGGCCAGCGAGGAGTCGGGCAGCCCCGACCTCCCCGCCCACCTGGAGGCCCTGGGCGACCGCCTCGGCGAGCCCTCGCTGGTGATCGCCCTCGACTCGTGGTGCGGCGACTACGACCGGCTCTGGATCACGACCTCGCTGCGCGGCCTGCTCGACATGGTGGTCGAGGTCGAGGTGCTGACCGAGGGCGTCCACTCGGGCTCGGCCGGCGGTGTGGTCCCGTCGTCGTTCCGCATCCTGCGCCAGCTCCTCACCCGCATCGAGGACGAGCGGACCGGCGTCCTGCTGGTGCGCGAGCTGCATGCCGACATCCCCGACCACCGGTTGCGCCAGATCACGGCCACCGCCCCGGAGCTGGGCGACTTCGCGGACCGGTTCCCGTTCGTCGAGGGTGCGCAGCCCGTCCACCCGTCGACCGAGCAGATGCTCATCGCCCGCACCTGGGAGCCGGCGCTCGAGGTGGTGGGCCTCGGGGGCGCCCCCCGCCCCGAGCGGGCCGGGAACGTGCTGCGGCCGTCGACCTCGATGAAGCTGTCGGTGCGCGTGCCGCCCACGGCCGACCCGGTGGCCGCCGCCGCGGCCATCGAGGCCCGGCTCACGGCCGACCCGCCGTACGGGGCCCGGGTCACGGTCCGGCAGGGCGCGGCGGAGCCGGGCTGGCACGCCCCGCCGGAGACGCCGTGGCTGGCCCGGGCCGTCGAGGCGGCCTCGCTCACCGCCTTCGGCCGCGGCCACCGCGCCCTCGGCGAGGGCGGGACGATCCCGTTCATGGGCATGCTGGGCCGGCAGTTCCCCGACGCCCAGTTCGTCATCACCGGCGTGCTGGGCCCGGAGTCGAACGCGCACGGCCCCAACGAGTTCCTGCACCTGCCCACGGCCCGGAAGGTGACGATCGCGGCGGCCCACCTGCTCGACGCCCACGCCCGGCGCTGACGCGCCCGACCGCACCGCGCGCCCGCAACGCAGATTGTGAGCGATCTCCCAGGTTGAGCGGCTCTACTGGAGGGATGCCGGGCAGCAACGTCCTGGTCGTCGACGACGACGAGTTCATCCGTGACCTGGTGTCGAGCGCGCTCCGCATCGCCGGCTTCGGCGTGGCGACGGCGGCGGCGGGCCAGGAGGCGCTCGACGCCGTGGGGCGGGACCACCCCGGCCTGGTGGTCCTCGACGTCGGGCTGCCGGACATCGACGGTTTCGAGGTGTGCCGCCGGCTGCGCGACAGCGGCGAGACCGTGCCGGTCATCTTCCTGACGGCCCGCGACGCGGCCGAGGACCGGGTCAGCGGGTTCACGCGGGGCGGCGACGACTACGTGACCAAGCCGTTCAGCCTGGAGGAGCTCGTCGCCCGCGTGCGCGCGGTGCTGCGGCGGACCAACCACGAGGTCCCCCCCGGCGCCAGCGGTCACCACCGCTACGCCGACCTGGAGCTGGACGAGGACACGCTGCGGGTCACCCGGGCCGGGCAGCCGGTGCGCCTGTCGCCCACCGAGTTCAAGGTGCTGCGCTACCTCATGGTCAACCGCGAGCGCGTGCTGTCCAAGGCCCAGATCCTCGACCACGTGTGGGAGTACGACTTCTCCGGCAACGCGGGCGTCGTCGAGAACTACATCTCGTACCTCCGCAAGAAGATCGACACGGTCGACCCGCCGCTGATCCACACGGTGCGGGGCTTCGGCTACGTGCTGCGCCGCGAGCCGTGATCCGCCGTCGCCTGACAGCCGCCGTCGTCGCCCTGGTGGCGGCGGCCGGCCTGCTCGCCGCCGGCGGGATCGTCAACGTCCTGGAGGACCGGCTGGTGGCCGCGATCGACGACGACCTGGCGCAGGTGCCCGACGACGTCACCCGCGCCGTCGCCCTGGCCCTCCAGCGCCGGCTCGACCCGGCCACGTTCGACGTCCGCCGCGTGGCCTTCGTGCGGGTCGGCCCCGGGGGCGCCGTCATCGGCAGCCTGGCGTCCGGTCCCGCCGGCGCGCCCGATCCCCTGCCCGACGTGACGGCGGTGCCTGCGGCCGCCGACGGCCCGGTGACCGTCCCGGCCGTCGCCGGGGGCGGCCCCGACTACCGCATCGTGCAGTCGTCGCTGCCGGGCGGCGGCCGGCTGTACACGGCCATCTCCCTGGGCGAGGTCGACGCCACGCTGGCGGAGGTCCGCCGGGTCCTCCTGGTCGTGGGCGTGGCCGGCCTGGCGGCCGTGGGGCTGGCCGGCTGGGCGGTGATCCGCCTCGGGCTCCGGCCGATCGACACGATGGTCACCACCGCCCAGCGCATCGCCGACGGCCACATCGCGGAGCGGGTGGCGGTGCGGTCGCCCGGCAGCGAGGTCGGGCGGCTCGGCGCGGCGCTCAACCGCATGCTCGACCGCATCGGGGCGGCGCTCGCGGCCCGGTCCGCATCGGAGGACCGCATGCGCCGGTTCGTGGCCGACGCCGGCCACGAGCTGCGGACGCCGCTCACCGCCATCCGCGGCTACGCCGAGCTCGCCGGGCAGGCCCACGACCCGGAGGAGCGGGCCATGGCCATCACGCGGGTGGAGCACGCCGCCGTCCGCATGGGCGGGCTCGTGGACGACCTCGTGCTGCTGGCCCGGCTCGACCAGGGCCGGCCGCTGGCGAGGGAGCCCGTCGACCTGGCCCGGGTGGTGGCCGACGCGCTGGCCGACGCCCGCACCCTGGAGCCCCGGCGGCCGGTCGACGTGCAGGTCCCGGAGGCCGGCGCGGGCGTCACCGGCGACGAGGCCCGCCTCCGCCAGGTGGTCGACAACCTGCTGGCCAACGTGCGGGAGCACACACCGGCAGGGACGCGCGTGCTCGTGACGGTCGAGCCGCGCGACGCCGACGTGGTCGTGACCGTGGCCGACGACGGGCCGGGCATGTCGGCCGAGGAGGTCACGCACGCGTTCGACCGGTTCTGGCAGGCGCCGCCCACGGCGCTCCATCCCCGGAGCGGCACGGGCCTCGGCCTCGCCATCGTGGCCGACCTCGTGCGGGCGCACGGCGGCACGGTCGCGCTCGACGCCGAACCGGGCGCGGGGACCAGGGTGACGGTCACCGTGCCCCGGGCCGGTTCCCAGGTCGTTCCCATCCCGGCGTGAGGGCACGGCGAGGTGGGGAGCGCATGGTCCGGGCATGAGACTCACCGCACCCGCATCGCTCGCCCTCGTCGCCGCCACCCTGGTCGGTGGCACCACGGGGGCCCTCCTCCTCGGACCGGCCGGTGCCGGCACCGGCGCGGCGACCGCCGCCCCGGCGGACGACCGACCGACCGCGGGGACCTGCCGGGCCCCGCTGGCGCCCATCGCCGCCGACATCGGCATCACCGTCGACGACCTGCGGGCGGCCCTGCGCGAGGGCAGCACGCTGGCCGAGGTGGCCGCGGCCAACGGCGTCGAGGCCCAGGTCGTGGTCGACGGGATCGTGACCCGCGGCACGGCCCGCATCGACGCCGCGGTGGCGGCCGGGCAGATCGACGCGGCCACCGGGGACGCCCGCAAGGCCAAGCTGCCCGAGGTGGCCGCCGACCTCGTCGAGGGCGGCCTCGAGCGCCGTCCCCGGCACCTGGCCGCCCTGCGCACGGTGGCCGAGACCATCGGCATCCCGGTGGCCGACCTCCGCGCCGCGCTCCGCGACGGGCAGAGCATCGCCGAGGTGGCCGAGGCCCACGGTGTGGAGCCGCAGGCCGTGGTCGACGCCCTGGTGGCCCGGTCGACGCGGAGGATCACCCGAGTGGTCGAGGGCGAGCCGCGCCGCCCGGGGTGCTGAGGGACATTCCCAGGTAGCTCCCAGGTCGCCGTGAGCGAACCGGGAGGTGGACCTGGCATCCTCACGGAGCAGGTGACGAGCGCGCCAGAGGCTCGTCCTCCGCACCGGATCCCCCTCCGGTTCGACAGCCGCGGCGCAGCGATGCGCCGTCGCCATCCACAGCCTTCACCGATCCGCCGACGACGCCGGGTCGACGATCGCAGGCCTCGGGGCACCCAGCGGGGTGCCCCGGGACCGCCACCGACCGCGCCCGTCCCCCGGAGGACGGGCGGAGGCCGAGGCCGCTGCCCCGGGGGCGCCTCGCTGGGCAGGCACCCCCTGATCGCGCCATCGGCTCCGCACACCGGCCGGACGGCGGGTGCCGACGATCGCATGCAGCCCGGGGCCGCCTCGCTGGGGAGGCCCCCCGGCCGCCGGCGGGACGGACGAGCCGGCGGGAC
>DASSGC010000789.1:0-11840 GCA_035693765.1 Acidimicrobiales bacterium | reverse complement strand
GGCACCCTGGCCGAGACCGCCACCGCCAAGGCCGACGAGACCCTCACCGTGACCGCACCCTTCCCGGTCACCCTCGTCCCCGCCCACCTGGCCGGCTGACCGGCGGCCGACGCCATCGCCCTCGGGGACGACGAAGGCTCGGGCACCCATGGTCGACACGATCGCACCGCCGCCGCCCGCGTCGGCGGCCGTCGCCAGCAGGGCGGCCGACCACGGACCGCCGGTCCGGCCCGCGTGGCCGGCGCGGGTCGCGTGGCTGGCCTCGCTGCTGTTCGCGCTGGTCGGCGCGCTGTGGTCGGTCGCTGTGCCCGCCTACCGGGCACCCGACGAGGCCGCGCACCTCGACCTGGTGCTCTACCTCGCCGAGGGCAACAGCTACCCGGCCTACGACCGTCGCTTCTTCGGGGAGGAGGTCGGGCTCGACACCGAACGCCACCTGATCGACCTGTCGCAGCCCTGGCCGCGGTTCGACGCCGCCGACGCGCCCGACCGCCGGGAGCTGCCCGACGTCGACGACCTCGGCGGCACCACGCCCGACGCGGAGGCCCGGCGGTCGGGCAGCCGGCGCGCCGGCCGCCCGTACGTCTACAACCAGATGCCTCAGCACCCGCCGCTCTACTACGAGGCGATGGCGACCGTGCTGCGGGTCGAGCGGTGGCTGCTCCCCGGCGACGCCCTGCCCCCGCTCGGGCGGGAGCTCCACCTGCTGCGGCTGGTCAACGTCCTGCTCGTCGCACCGCTCTCGGTGCTCGCCTGGGCAGCGACCGTGCGGATGGGCGGCGGACGGCGCGCCGCGGCGGTGGCCGCGCTGCTGCCGCTGTGCGTGCCCCAGCTCAGCCACGTCGGTGCCGCGGTCAACAACGACAACCTGCTCACGCTGCTCGGGGGCCTGCTGGCCGTGGGTCTGGCCGGCGCGGCCCGGGGCCGGCGGGGCGCGCGCACCGACGTGGTGGTCGGGGTGACGCTCGGGTTGGCGTTGCTGACCAAGGCGTTCGCTGTGATGTTCGTGCCCGGCGTGGTGGCTGCCTACGCCGCAGGCGCCTGGACCACGCGGCGCTGGCGGGCGCAGGGGCGAGGGCTCGCGCTGGCCGGCGCCGTGGCCGGTGCGGTCGGCACGTGGTGGTGGATCCACAACTGGATCCGTGAGGGCGAGCCGGCCCCTACGACCGAGAGCCTGACCCGCACCGTCGAGCAGCGTCCTCGCGGGTTCACCGCGGAGCCGGTTGCCTTCATGTGGACGTTCGCGGGGCGGATCGTGAGCCGGGTGTGGGCCTGGATCGGGTTCGGGACACCCAAGTTCACCTTCGATCCGTGGGTGGTGGCCGGTGCCACGGCGGCGGTCGCCGGTGCGACAGTCCTGGCCCTGGCGACGGCCGCCCGGGGCCGGAACACCGAACGGGGCGCCCGGCGGGTCGACCTGGCGCTGGCCTGGCTGCCGGTGCTGCTCGTGGCCGCGTTCGTGGCCCGGCGGGCGTGGGGGTTGTACGAGACCACCGGTCACTACGCCTTCATCCAGGGCCGCTACCTGTTCTGCGCGCTGGTGGCCCCGGCGGCGGTGGTGGCCATCGGCGCGGCCCGGGCACTCGGGCGGTGGGCCTTCGTCGTCGTCCTGGCGTTCGGCCTGGCCGGTCAGGCGTGGATGTTGAGCGTGGTCGTGCGGGGCTCGTGGTCGGGTTCGGGGACGTTCGGCGCCGTCGACGGCATGCTCGCCTGGAGCCCGTGGCCCAGCCCGGTGATCCTGGCCGTCGCCGCGGCGTGCGTCGGCGCGACGGCCGCGCTGGTGGTGGCGTCGTTCCGCTCGGACCCGACGGCCGCCGCCGGCTGAGGATCCGGGACGGTTGCTTCCGGTGACGCATCTGGTGGGGAGCCAACCAGATGCGTCACCGGAAGCCGTTCACGATCAGCCGTCGCCGACGAACCCGAGGGACGGCCCGGTCGGCCGCCCGCGGGGCGGCGCCGGGTCGAGCGCGAAGATGCGGGCGCCGCGCCCCTCGGCCCGCAGCTCGTGGACCAGCCGCAGCCCGGGCACGGCGTCGACCTCGAACAGGGGCCCGAGCTGGGGCCGGAGCCGCACGGCGGTGTACCAGTCGACGACGAGGTACTGCGCGCCGTAGTGGCGGCCGTAGTTCAGGATGGCGTCGAGCTCGGCGTAGGGGATGGCCATCGCCTCGCGCTCGGCGTAGTACTCGACCACCATGCTCCGGGTCATCACGCGGTCGTCGGGGCCGGTGTTGGCGGCGATCCACTCCCCCGCCGCGCGCTGGTCGCTGCTGTCCGAGGGGTGCCACCACCCCGCCGCCTCGCTGCGGAACCCCTGCGCGGTGGACAACGCGAGGAACGCGAGGGCGACGGCGAGCGCCGGGCGGCGCCAGCGGTCGCCGAGGCCGGCGAGCCCCGCCCCGACGAACACGGTCGCCAACGCCACGGCCACCACGAGGTAGCGGGGCTGGACGAAGAACGCCAGCGCGGTGGCCACGGGCAGCAGCCCGACGGCCAGCATGACCCAGGCCAGGCGCGAGCGCCGGTAGCGCCAGGCGCCGACGCCGGCCAGCAGCCACACGGGCAGGGGGAGCAGCAGCCAGGCCAGCACCTGGTTGGTCTCGGGCCCGGCGATCTGGTCGGCCAGCGCGCCGACGTTCGTGCGCACGATGGCGGCGTAGCCCGACGGGTCGTCGCGGGCGAGGGCCGGCAGCGAGGTGCGCTCGGTCGAGAACCGCAGCCCCGACTCGTCGAGCGCCCACAGGATGCTGTCCCGGTCCTCCCGGTGGGCCTTCGCCACGGCGTGCCAGGCGTCGATGGAGGCATCCTGGGTCTTCGCGCTCAGTTGCCAGGTTCCCGTGTGGTCGTGCAGGTACGAGGCGTACGGCACGATGCACAGCAGCACCGGCACCGTGAAGGCGGCGGCCAGCCTGCCGGCGCCGAGCAGACGGGCCCGCCGCCCCCCGCCCGCGGCCGCCGCGGCGCGGGCGCCGAGCACGAGCACGGCGAGCCCGAGGGGGACGCCCAGGAACAGGCCTTCCGGCCGGGTGAGGTAGGCGAGGCCCACCAGCAGCCCGGCCCCGGCGACGCGCAGCCAGCGGCCGCGGCCGGCGTGGCCGGCGGCCGACACGACGCACCAGACGGCCGAGACGACCAGCAGCAGGTACTCGGCCTCCGATCCGGCACCCCGGTTGACGAGGGTGGTCGACAGCCCGGGGGCGAGGGCGGCCACCCAGGCCGTGGTGATGCCGGCCCGCTCGCCCGCGAGCCGCCGGGCCAGCAGGGCCAGCGGCACGACCAGCGCCGCGCTGGCCAGGCAGGTGAGCACGACGGTGCCTGTGTGGGGGTCGCCGAGCACCCGGTCGGAGGCACCCAGCAGGAACGGCACGAACGGCGGGAAGTGCAGCTCGGGCCGCCCGCCCCGCGTGAACCCGTCGCCCTCGACCAGTGCGATGCCGGAGCGCAGGTACGCGGTCTCGTCGGTGGACGGCGCGTCGTCGGTCAGGGCAATGCCGATCCGCAGCGCCAGCCCGGCGATCACGGCCGCCGCCACCAGGAGCGCGAAGCGGCGGGCCCGTGCGGGGGTCGCCGGCGGCAGCACGACCGGCGCCGCGTCCGGCGTCCCGGGGAGCGCGGCGGGGGCGACGGTGGCGGTCATCGGGCCTGCGCCCCGACCATCGTCCAGGGGAACGGCGTGCGGACCGTGACCACGTCGAGGTGGGCACGCACCTGGCGGACGAAGCCCCGGCGGGACCAGTGCTGGATGTGCCCGGGCGTGTTGCCGAGAGCGCCGAGGTACTTCCCCCGCGCCATGTTGGCCACCCGCCAGATCGGCTCGCGTGGCACCGACACGACGACGTGGCCACGGCTGAGCCGGTTGAGCTCGGCCAGCGCGGCGTCGGGATCGGGCACGTGCTCCAGGACCTCGATGGCGAGCACCAGGTCGAAGGCCTTGGACGGGAACGGCAGCCGGGCGATGTCGGCGAACAGCCCGGTGATCGCCCGCTGCCGCCAGTGGGCGGCGAGGTCGGGATCGGGCAGGTCGACGCCCACCACGGTGGCGGCCGGCCAGCGGTCGCGCACCCGGGCGCTGACCTCGCCCTCGCCGACACCGACCTCGAGCACGGTGGCGGGGGCCTGGGCGGGGAGCGCGGCGTCGAGGGCGGCGAAGAAGCCAGCCATCAGGTGGCGCTCGACCGGGTTGCTGGACGCGTACTTGTCGTAGGTGTTGCCGGTAGGGATGACCGCGGTCATCGTGGGGCTGCTCCAGAGCTGTCGTGAGCAGGGGACCGGCCGAGCCGGCGCGGCGCCCGGGCCCAGGCCGTCGGGCGCTCACCTGGCTAGCAGACCGGAAGCGTGCTGCTCACGCGCGTCGGGCCGTCCGGCCGTTTCGCGCGGAGATGTTCATCTGGCCGACACGCTCCGCTGCCGGGCGGCGCCTGGCCGCGTCCCGGTGCGGGCGGCGGGCGCCCGGTGGGCAAGAATGCGCCGATGGCCAGCGATCCGATGGCCGCGGCGCCGGTCGCGGGCGACACGGCACCGCCTCCCACAGGAGGCAACACGGCACCGCCTCCCGCAGGAGGCAACACGACACGTGCTCCGGCAGGAGGCGCGCCCCGACGCTCGCCTCGGCGGGCCGTGGCGCTCAGCGCCCTGGTCGGGGCGGCGATCGGGCTGACCTGCGTCGCCTTCGTGGTCGCCCGCATGACCCAGCAGTGGTCGGAGGTGCGCGACCAGGTCGCCGGGGCCGAGGTCGGTTGGATCGTCGCCGCCGTGGTCGCGGCCGGCGGGGCGATGACCTGGATCGCCGCCGGCTGGCGGCGGGCGATGGGCCTGCTCGGGCCGCCGCCGGGGCTGGCCCGCACCATCGCCTGGTATTACGCCGGCGAGATCGGCAAGTACGTGCCCGGCGGCGTGTGGCCCGTCCTCGGCCGGGGCGAGCTGGCCCGGCGGGGCGGCGTCCCCCGCCCGCGCGCCTACCCCAGCGTCGCCCTGTCGCTCGCCGCGCTCTACCTGGCCGCCCTGGCCGTGGCCACCGTGCTGGTACCGCTCGACCTGGCCAAGCAGGCCGAGTCGCCGGCCGCCCTCGCCCTGCTGGCCCTGCTCCCGCTCGGCCTGGCCGCGCTGCACCCCCGGGTGCTCGGCTGGGCCCGCGACCGCCTCGTCGCCGTCACGGGCAAGGGTGCCGACGTCACCGTCCCCCCGTGGCGAGCGACCGTCGGGGTGGTGGCCGGCTACGTCCCGGCCTGGTTCCTGGTGTGGGCGGCCACCTGGTGCGTCGCCCGGGCGCTGCTGCCCCATCCACCGCTGCTCCGCATCGGCGTGGCCACCACGCTGTCGTGGGTCGCCGGGTTCGTGGCCGTCCCCGTGCCGGCCGGCGCGGGGGTGCGGGAGGCGGTGTTCGTGGCGGCCTCGGGCCTCCCGGCCGGCATCGGCGCGACGATCGCGGTCGGCAGCCGGCTGGTGTTTCTCGTGGTCGACGTGGCCGGTGCCGCGCTCAGCTCGCCCTGGCACCGCGGGGCGAAGGACTCGAGCGGATAGGTCACGCCGGCGCGTGTCACCGTGCTGCGCTGCCGGTCGGCCGAGCCGTGGAGCTGGTGCTTCCACGCCAGATCCCCACGCGTGGCCGTGGCGAGCTCCCTACCCGCTCGGCCTCTAAGGCGGCCGGGGCGACCGGCCCCGAGGGCACCCCGGCCGACTGACCGCGGCGGCGACCCTGCGCAGGGCCGCCCGGCGCCGGGCCGGCCGGCGCACATCACCCCTCGGCGGCCGCGAGGGGGGTGGGGTCGCCGGAGGCGGGGACGAGCCGCGGCGGCCGGGCGGAGGCCGGGGTGGAGGGCTCCGGGTCGGGGCCGCCGGGCTGGTAGTGGGACGGCGCGACGCCCACCTGGAGCTCGATGCGCCGCACCCGCTCGAGGGTCCGCTGGCTCACCACCCGGTGCGAGGAGATCAGGTCCGCGATCACGCCCAGCGCGAACACCTGGACGGCCGCCACCAGCAGCACGCCGCCGAGAACGATGGACTGCAGGTGCCCCGAGCGGTCGGAGTGGACGACCCAGTCCCACAGGAACGGCGCCCACGCCGCCACCGCGCCGAGCGCGAGCACGGCGGCGAGCAGGCCGAACACCTGGAGCGGCTCGTAGCCCGTGTAGATGCGGAAGATGGCCAGCATGTTCCGCCGGATGTACAGCCACATCGAGGTGAACAGCCGGGACTCGCGCACCTTGCCGTTGGTGCCCACCGGCACGTGGTCGACGGCCGCGAGGCTCTTGCCCGCCTGGATGAGCGACTCGAGCGTGTAGGTGAACGTCGAGACGACGGTCAGGCCGAGCGCAGCCTCGCGGTTGTAGGCCCGGAAGCCGGAGGTCGCGTCGGGGACCGCGGTGCCCGACGCCTGCCGCACGACCCAGCTCCCCAGCCGCTGGAGGTGCTTCTTGGCCGGCGAGAAGTGGTCGATCGAGCGGACGTTGCGGTCGCCGACGACCATGTCGGCCCGGCCGGCCACGATCGGCGCCACCAGCGCCGGGATGTCGCCGGCGTCGTACTGGTTGTCGGCGTCGGTGTTGACGATGACGTCCGCGCCCAGCTTGAGGGCCGCGTCGAGCCCGGCCTGGAAGGCGGAGGCGAGACCCTTGTTGTTGGTCAGCTTGACGATGTGGTCGACACCGTGGGCCCGCGCCACCTCGACGGTGCGGTCGGTCGAACCGTCGTCGACCACCAGCCACTCGACCTCGTCGACCCCGGCCACCTGACGTGGCAGGTCGGCGAGGGTGGCGGGGAGCTGTGCCTCTTCGTTGAGGCAGGGGATCTGGATGATCAGCTTCATCGTGCGCGCGCTGCCGAAGCGCGCCCCGGATCATGGGCGGTCAGGCCCCGCCGGTCAAGGCGCGCAACAGAGCGTTCACCGGGCCGACGATCAGTGGTCACCTCGCGACGCGGGGCGGCGTGGCGGATGCGTCCGGTGGCGCGGTCATGGCACCGGCTGGTGGCTCCGCAACAGCCACCAGCGCCCCTGACCCATGTCCTGCAGCGGCCCGGGGTCGCCATCCTGGGCCCGGAAGTAGTGGGTCACCAGGCTCTTGCGGGTGCGGGACATGTCGTCGATCGGCGACCCGCCGTGGTAGAGCTGCGCATGCCAGATGAAGACGTCACCCGCCCGGGCAGGGAACGACGTCCAGTCGAGGCCCGCGTCGGCGATCTGCTTCTCGATGTACTCGTCGAAGTCGTCCATCTCGTCGACCCGGGCGTTGAGCCGCCCGTCCGAGAAGCGGTACGGCGCCAGCTGGTGGCTGCCCGGGTAGTAGCGGAGGGGCCCTGCGGCCGGCTCGCAGTCCTCGAGCGCGATCCAGGACGCGCACATCTTGTTGGGGACGACGGGCGGCATGTAGAAGGTGTCGAAGTGGAAGCGCTGCTGGCTTCCGCGCTCGAAGTTGAGCGAGTTGCACACCATCGGCGCCCCGTCGAGCAGTTCGTCGACCACCTGGGCGAGGCGGAGGTCGAGCACCATCTCCCGCACGACGACCGACGCCAGGTAGGTGTCGTTGAGCTTGTAGGGGAGGCGGCGCGCCTCCTCCGGCGCGTCACGGAAGTGGAGGCGGCGCTCGTCGGGCGTGTCGATGAACACGTCGATGACCAGATCGCGGTCGTTGGTCGTGCGTTCGTCCCAGAACCGCTCGATCTCGTCGTTCACCACGCGGAGGCGCTCGGCGTCGAACAACCGGGGCAGCATCACGAAGCCCTGGTCACGCCAGCAGGCCCGCTGCTCCTCGGTGAGCTCGAACCGTGCGACGGGCGCGCTCCCGTCGTCGGACGCGGGCGCGCCGCCCACCAGTCGCCTGAGTCGATCGACCACTCCCATGGCACAAGCCCTGTCGCGTCGAAATCGTCGCGAACACACTAACGCGCCACGCGACCCGCCACGTTCCGTGTGGACTCGATCGGATATCTCACGCTGGCGCGTGTCACCGTGCTGCATTGCCGGTCGGCCGAGCTGTCGAGCTGGTGCTTCCACGCCAGATCCCCACGCGTAGGCCGTGGCGAGCTCCTCATCCGCTCGGCCTCAACGGCCACCCGCCCGCCGACGCCGGGGCCCGCACCCCATAGACTCGCCGCCATGCTGCCTCCGTCGGCCCCAGCACCGCGGGCCGGATCGAGCGCCGCCTCGCGGGCGGCATCGCGCGCGGCATCGCAGGCCGGATCGCACGTGGCCTCGCGTGAGGGACGGGGCGGTCGACCGTGCGGGTGGGTGCGCCGGTGACGGCGCGGGTGACGGCCTCCACCGCCGAGATCGCCACGCAGCTCCGGAGCGGCGACCGCCGGGCCCTCGCCCGCTCGATCACCCTCGTCGAGTCCACGCACGGCGACCGGCGGGCCGAGGCGGCCGCGCTGCTCGACGCCGTCCTGCCGGCCACGGGCCACGCCGTCCGCGTCGGCATCACCGGCACGCCCGGGGCCGGGAAGTCGACGTTCGTCGACGAGCTGGGCACCCACCTGACCCGCGCCGGCCACAAGGTCGCCGTGCTGGCGGTCGACCCGTCGAGCCGGCGCAGCGGCGGCTCGATCATGGGCGACAAGACCCGCATGGAACGCCTGGCCCGCGATCCGTCGGCCTACATCCGCCCCTCGCCGTCGGGGGGCACGCTGGGCGGGGTGGCCCGGCGCACCCGCGAGGCGGCGCTGCTCTGCGAGGCCGCCGGGTTCGACGTGGTCATCGTGGAGACCGTGGGGGTCGGTCAGTCCGAGACGGCGGTGGCCGACATGGTCGACTGCTTCGTGCTCCTGGCCGCGCCGGGCGGCGGCGACGAGTTGCAGGGGATCAAGCGGGGGATCATGGAGCTGGCCGACATCGTGGTGGTGAACAAGGCCGACGGCGACCTCCTGCCCGCGGCCAACCGGGCGGTCGCCGACTACCGGCAGGCCGTGCACCTCCTGCGGCCCAAGCACGCCGGGTGGTCGGTGCCCGTGGTCGCCGCGTCGGCCCTGCAGGGCACCGGCATCGACGGCGCGTGGGACGAGATCGCCCGATTTCGCGCCCACCTCGCCGCCGACGGCGCGCTCGACCGCCTGCGGGCCGACCAGGCGGTGGCGTGGATGTGGGCCGAGATGCAGGAGCGGCTCGTCGACACGTTCCGGGCCGACGCCCGGGTGGCGGGCCGCCTGCCCGACGTGGAGGCCGCCGTCCGCGCCGGCCGCCTCTCTCCCACCACCGCGGCCCACGACCTGCTGGCCGCGCACGGCATCGACGACCGCACCGACGAACCCGACGAGACCGACGAGCCCGACGAGCCCGACGAGCCCGACGAGCCCGACGAACCCGACGAGACCGACGAGCCCGACGAGCCCGGCGGGCCCGGCGGTGCGACCCCGACCCGACAGGCCAATGGAGGCCCGCCACGGTGAACGCACGGGTGAACGCCCACCCCCGGCCCGCATCCCCGGCGCGCCCGCCCACCGGTGGGGCGGCATGAGCGCCCCCCAGGGCGGCCGCGGCCCGTCGCCGGACGAGCTCCGCGCGGCCGCCCGCCGCCTGGCGTTCGGGGCCTACCGCCGGGCCGGCCGCCTGGGTCGCCGGGTGCTCGGCCCCGACCCGGCCGCCCCCGAGCCGCCCGGTCCCGATCCCGAGGTGCCGCCCTGGCTGCCGCTGCCCGACGGCCCGGGCGTGCTGTGCAACGTGTGCCGCTGGGTGGGACCGGCGTTCGACGGGCCGGCCCACGTGGAGCTGGCCCTGTGCCCGCAGTGCGGCAGCAACGGGCGCGACCGGTACCTCCACTGGTGCTTCGCCCGCCGGGTCGACCTCGGGCCGGCCCTGCGGGTCATCGAGTGCAGCCCCCGGATGGGGCCCGGCTACCGGGCCGCGATGGCGACCTGGTTCTTCTACCGGACGAGCGACTACGACCTGCGGTCCCACGCCGGCAACCTGCGGCTCGACCTACAGAGCATCGACCTGCCCGACGACTGCCTCGACGTCGTGCTGTGCGCCCACGTGCTGGAGCACGTGCCCGACACCGGCAAGGCGCTGGCCGAGCTGCGGCGCGTCATCGCCCCCGGCGGCCACCTGCTGCTGCAGGTGCCGGTGCTCCAGGGGGCGACGGCACCGCCCGCCGCCCCGGAGTTCCACGGCGACGACACGCCGGTGTTCTGGCGGTTCGGGTTCGACCTCACGGCGCGGCTGCGGACCGAGGGGTTCGTCACCGACCTACTGTGCACCCGGTCGTTCGCCGACGCCGTGGGCGGCGGCACGAACCCGTGGACGACGTGGGCCGGCGAGTTCGACGTGCCCGGCATCCTCGCCGGCGCCCGGCGGGACGAGGTTCGCCCCGACCTGGTGGTGGTGGCGGAGGACGGTGCGGCGGCCCGCATCGGCGCCGAGCCGGGCTACATGTACCTCACCTGGGACTGCCGGGTGCCCGGCGGGAGCGGGCCGCGTTGACCCCACCGCCCGCCCCGCCGGCGCTCCAGCCGACGGCCGAGCGGACAGGGCGCTCGCCACGGCCCACGCCCGGGGAGTTGGGATGGAAGCACCAGCTCCACAGCTCGGCCGACGGGGATGCGGCACGGTGACCCGCGCCGGCGTGACGTAACCGCTCGGGTTCCCCGGCACGACGCCGGCCCGTTCCGCTCACGCGGGCTGGTTCCGGGGAAAGCCTACGACGCGGACCGTGGGCATACCGGTACGCTCGACGCCCGTTGCGCGCGGGCCGCCCCGGCCCGGGAGGTGGCGGGCGATGGCGGGTCTGGATCTGGCGGCGGTGCCCGAGCAGCACCGGGAGAACGTCGGGACGGCGCTCGCCGCCGCGTTCGGCGCGGGCGGAGCGTCGGCGGTCCAGGCCGTCACCGGGGGCGCGTCCGGCGCCCTGGTCTACCGGGTCGAGACTCGTGCGGGCGCCCACCTGCTCCGGGTCGAGGGCATCGGCGGCCCGCTGCGCAACGCGCACCAGTACACCTGCATGCAGACCGCGGCCGAGGCCGGGATCGCGCCGCCGATCCGCTACCTCGACGCCGACGCCGGTGTGGTCGTCATGCCGTACCTGACCCAGCGGCCGCTCACGGACTTCCCCGGGGGCCCGGCCGCCGTCGCCGCCGCGGCCGGCGCCCTGCTCGCCCGGCTCCACGACAGCGCCACCTTCCCGGCCCAGGGTGACTACCTCGACAACCTGGGTCGCATGCTCGCCCACCTCGTGGGGTCGGGTCGGGTCGCGCCCGGGGTGCATCCTGCTCGTCGTGGTCGTCGATCCGGCCACGACCACCCACACCGACCTCACCCCCCTGTCGATGGACGAGTTCCGGAACGCGATCGAACGTGGCGACCTGCGGGCCGGCACGCCGGCGGCCACCCACGCGTACGCCAAGATCGCCCTCGCCGCGTTCGCCGACGGGCTGTCGTCACCGGACGTCGCGGACGCGCTCCGGGTCGCGGCCGGCTGACGCCGGCGCGGCGCCGGGCCGGCCGCGGGTCACAGCCCGAGGCGCTCCAGCCAGAGGTTGGCGCCGGGGTTGGGGGTCACCCACGGCAGCTTCAGGATCGCCTCGCGGTGCCAGGTCCACAGGTAGTCCTGGAACCAGCGGATCGCCCAGCCCGGGTTGCCCGACAGGAAGGCGCGCAGCAGGTACGCCTCGCCCCACGCCCGCCCCTCTCGCACCCAGTCCTGCGGGTACTCGAAGGGGAAGAAGATGTCGTGGACGTGGACCCACACCCCGGGGGCCAGCCGCGGGAACACCTCGAACAGCAGGTGGTTGACGTCGGAGCCGGCCTTGACCACGTGCGTCGAGTCGACGAACAGGACGTCGCCCGGCCCGAGGGCGGCGAACGTCTCCAGGTCGACGTCCTGCACCGGGGCGCGGTGGATCGTGACCCGCTCCTC
>DASSGC010000788.1:0-8314 GCA_035693765.1 Acidimicrobiales bacterium | reverse complement strand
ACCGACATCCGGTTCCTGGAGGCGTTCCACGACGACGAGCTGGCGCACAGCACCCCGGTCAACGCCGTGGGCGTGCTGTCGCGGGCCGACGAGATCGGCTCGTGCCGGCTCGACGCCATGGACTCGGCCCGCCGGGTGGCCGGACGCTACGGGCGGGATCCCCGCATCCGCCAGCTCTGCCGGTCGGTCATCCCCGTGGCCGGCCTGGTCGCCCAGGCGGGCGTCACGCTGCGGGAGGACGAGTTCCGCGACGTGGCCGCGCTCGCCGCGGGGGCGACGGCCGGCGACCTCGCCGAGCTGGCGCTGACGGCCGACCGGTTCGCGTCCCCGGACTCCGACGCCGCCGTGCCCGCCGACCGGCGGTGGCACCTGCTCCAGCGCCTCGGGCTGTTCGGGGTGCGGCTGGCCCTCGACCTGGTCGGTTCCCGGCAGGCGACGACCGGGCCGGAGCTGGCCCGGGAGCTGGTGCGGGCGAGCGGGGTCACCGACCTCCAGCGGACGCTCCACATCCAGCTCACCGGTCGCAGCCAGCCGCTCAAGGCACGTTCGGCGCTCAGCGCCCTCGGGTTGCTGCTCGCGTCGCGGCCCTGGCCCGACGGCGACCGCCTGGCCACGCGGGCCGAGATGATCGCGTCGAGCGCGCACGAGATCGCCGAGGTCCGGCTGCTGACGGAGCTGTGGCTGGGTGACCTGACCCTGCGCGACCCGGCCCAGGCCGAGGACCTCGAACGGTTGCTCGGCGGCCACGGCGTGACGGACACCGAACGGCTGGGCCTGCCACCCGACGCCACCCCCGACCAGGTCCGCGCCGCCGCGCTCGACCAGCGGCACCGCTGGTCGCAGGTCGCCGAGCACCCGATGTCGACCATGGTGGTCAAGGCCGCCGCCCGCGGCGCGGTCCGCACGTGCGAGGGCATCCTGGCCTGGGTCGGCACGACGCCCGGCCCCGCGCCCTACGATGCCCCCGGCCGCGCCGGCGGCCGAGGCGAGGAGGTCACGTGATCGTCTGCCGCCAGTGCGGCGAGCGTGCCCGGGAGGGCGTCGAGTTCTGCGAGTCCTGCGGTGCGTTCCTGGAGTGGGAGGGTGAGCACCTCGATCAGCCGGGTCCGCCCACCGGCACCTCGCCGGGAGGGCCGGTCACGGCGCCGACTCCGCCGGTGGGCACGCCGCCCGCCCCGGCGGCCCCGGCGGGGCCCTCGCCCGTGCCCCAGCCGTCGCCCGGCCCGCTGCCGGCCGCCGGGATCCCGGCCGGTCCGCCCCCGGCTCCCGCGCCGGTGCCCGCCCCCGCTGCGCCCGCCGCGCCGGCCGGACGTGGCGGCTCGATCCGCTGCCTCGAATGCGGCGCCACGCAGAGCGGCGACCGGCGCTTCTGCAAGCGATGCGGTGGGGCGCTCGACCTCGTCGCCCTGGCCGGCCCGCAGGTGCCCGGCCCGGCCGTCGCTCCCGCCGGCCCGCAGGTCCCCGGCCCGGCCGTCGCCCCCGCCCGCCCGCCCGGTGGCGCGCCGCCCCCGGCCGGCGGCATCGTGCCGGTGCCCCCCGTCGCGCCCGCCGGGCCCGTGGCCCGGACGCCGGCCGAGCGCGTGCCCGACGCGCCCCGCCTCGCCACGCGGGCGGTGCCGCCCGCCGAGAGCCAGGGCACCCAGCCGGCCGAGGCTCCTCTGCGCCCGCCGCCCGTCCGCCCCCAGGTGACGCAGACCGCGATCGAGCCGGGCGGCGAGCTGTGCCAGCAGTGCGGCAGCAGCAACCCGCCCGGACGCCGCTTCTGCCGCAAGTGCGGCGCGGGGCTGGCTGCGGTCGCGCTGGACGCGGGCCCGGTCGTCACCGAGGCGCCCCGCCCGTCGCTGTGGCAGCGCCTCACCGGGCGGGCGCGGTCGCGGGACGGCACGGGCAGCGACCGCGAGGGCGGTGTGCCCAGCCGGACGGCGCGCGCCGCGTACCGGCGCAGCCTCGACGTGCGCTTCCGGGTCATGCGGGTGCTCGCCCTGGTCGCCGGCGTGGGCATCATGGCCGGGTCGTTGGGGCTGGTCGGCGTCAACCCCATCCGCGGCGCCAGAGGCCTGTGGGACAAGTACTTCCCCCGGTACGAGGCGATCGGCGAGCTGCAGGCGGCGGCCGACCCGCCGCAGGCGGTGGACCCCGACTTCCCGCCCGGCTTCGCCGTCGACCGCGATCCCCAGTCGGCCTGGGCGGCGCAGTGGAGGACCCCCGACGACGCCGACCCGCCCGAGGCCTGCCCGGAGGAGCCGAGCGGGGGCGGCGCCGACGCCGCGCTGATCATCACGCTCCCGGAGCCCACGGCCGTCGGCAAGATCTCGGTCCAGGCCAACCTGCCCGCCGACACCCCCTCCCGGGCCGGGTTTCACCAGCCGACGCGGCTCGAGGTGCGGTTCGACGACGGCACCTGCGAGAAGGTCGAGCTCGCCGACAAGGCCGGCTTCCAGTCCCACCGCATCGACGGGCCGCAGACCAGCACCGTACGGATCGCCGTCATCGACGCCCGCCCGCCGCGCGACCAGGCGCTGTCGCAGGAGCAGGTGGCGATCGGCGAGATCCGGCTCTACCGCCAGAAGTGACGGGCCCGCACCCGGGCCGCCGGCCTCCCGGTGACCGGCGGCATCGCAGGGTCGGTGGCGCGGCCCCGGCCGCGGGGCCCGACCGTCCCGGCGGGCGTCAGCCCCCCGGTGCCGGCGGTGCCACGGTCGTCGGTGTGCCCGAGCTCGTCACCGGGCCGGGACCGGTGGCCCCCGACTTGGGCTCGCCGGGGGTGTAGAGGTCGCACGGGGTGATCTGCCGGCCGGTGCAGAAGTCCCTGGCCACCGTCTCGTTCGGGAACCCGCCCACGTAGACGAGGTAGCTCGCCCTGGCCAGAGGCGGATTGAGGTCCGGGTAGTCGGTGCTCAGCAGGATGTTGACGTTCTCGAGGCCGGCGGCGATCAGGGCGTTCTTCTCTTGCTCCGCCACCTCCCGGCCATTGGGGTCCTCGACCTGCGGGAGCTTGCCGGTGGGGAGCACGATCACACCGAGGTTGCCGGGCGCGCCGCCCCCGGCACCCCCGGCACCGCCGGCGCCGCCGTCGCCCTCCTCCGACTCGGCACATGCCTGGGGCGAGATCTCGGACACCAGGTCGCCGACCTTGGCCTGCACGGTGAAGCACCGCTCGTCCTCCGTCACCTCCACGTCGGCCTGGCCGAGGGGCGGCTCCACCGAGGCGACGACCGTGTCGCCGCGCCGGACCACATGGGTGGCCGCGCCGTCCGTGGTGTCGTCCCACTCGACCACGAAGCCGTCCTCCGTGCTGCTGACCCGCACGTTCTCGGGTGCGGTCGGGGCGCCGGGCGCGTTGACCTGGGGGGTGGTCAGGCACTGCGGCGCCGTGCGGCCCCCCTGGGCCTCGCCCCGGGTGGCCGCGAGCTGGAAGCAGTACTCGGTGCCTGCGGCCAGTCCCGTCACGTCGAACTGGCCCTGGTCGCCGTCGATCGGCGGGCTGACGATCGCCGCAGGAGGCACCGGGATGTCCTTGTTGACGCCCTCGATCGTGTACACGGTGTAGAAGTCGATGCCGTCGCCGGGGGTCCAGTTCACGCGGGCGGTGTCGCTCGTCAGGGCGGTGGCGGCGAACCCCACCGGCACCGGGGGCGTCCCGGTCTCGGCGGCGGGGTCGTCGCTCTTGCGGGACATCAGGAAGCCGATGGTGCCCGCGGCCAGCGCCCCCATCACGAGCAAGGGCACGATGCCCCGCCGTACCATCGCCTTCTGCTCGAAGGCGCCGTCCACGGCCGGCTGGGTGGGGTCGTAGCCGTAGGCCTGGGGCGGGGGCCCCGGGGCCGGCGTACGGCCGTCGCTGCCCACCGGGCGGCCGACCACCCGGAACGGGCGGCGCTGCGGCGCGCCGAGGAACGAGGGCTGGCGGGCGCGCACCTTGACCCTGGCGGCGCCGCTCGACCCCAGCGGCAGGTCGAGGATCTCCGGGGTGACGAGGAACCCGAGCGCATCGTCGGGGTCGGACGCCTCGAGCCGCAGCCGCACCGGGGTGTTGCCCCAGTTGGAGAACTCGACGCGGTGCTTGCCCGAGAACCGGCCCTTCGAGGTGACCGGGGTGATCCTGGCCTGCGACTGCGACACGCCGCTCACCTGCAGGTCGCCCTCGGCGACGCCGGACGACGTGCCGTCGACCTGGGAGAGCGCGCGGATGCCGAACGGCACGTCCCCCGCTCGGGTGGCGATGCCGGCCGGCGGGGTGAACAGCACGGTGGCCATGGCCTCGCCCTGGGGCAGCACCTCGAGGTGGTCGGGCAACACCCGGGCCCAACCCGCCGCCTCGCCCAGCACGTCGAGGCGGAACCCCTCGACGATGGACGACAGGTTGCGGACCCGCACCGTCACGCTCGCCTGTCCACCTGGCTCGACAGCGACGCTGCCGGTGTCGACGGTCACCACTGGGTCCATGCCCACCTCCTGTCACTGGCCCCGGGCCTGGCCCACCACCACGGCCCTGATGCACGGACGGTGATGTACCGGCGACAAAGCTAGCGGTTGGCACGGCGCCCGGGATCGCACCAGCGGCCGGTGGCGGCCCCATCGCCAGCGACTGCGGGCGGGCGTACGGCCGGTCGCGCGTCCGCTGCCCGATCGGGCAGCGGACGGTGCACCTCTGGTCGCGCCCGGGGCGCTGGAGCGGCTGGGCGCCGGCTCCCACACTGGGTGGGTGCGTTCGACGGCACAACGTCGCGACGACGGCCCAGCGGAGGGTGTCCCGCGTCCGCGGCGCGGCCGCGATCCGCAGCCGGACGAGGCCGCCCCGGCGGGGCGTCCCCTGACGCGGCGGGCCGTGGTCGGGCTGCAGCGCAGGGCGGGGAACGCCGCCGTCGCGAAGCTCCTGTCCGGAGCCCGCGCCCCGCGTCCCGTGCCGCGCCCGGCCGGCTCCGCCGCCACCGCGGGCCCCGGCGCCGTCGCCGCCCCCGCCGGCCGTGCGGGCAGCGGCGGCACCGTCCCGGTCACCGCCGTCGCCGCCGGCGGTTCGACCGAGGTCGCAGCCTCGCCGGCCGCCGCCGAGCCGGTGGTGCAGCGGCGGGCCGGTGGCAACGGCGACCATCCGTCGCCCCCGCCCGAGCCGACGCCGGTGGACCCCCACGACGACCCACGCTTCACCAAGGTCACCGCCGAGGTGAGGGGCACGGCCAAGGGGCTCAAGGCACATCCGCCGGCGGCGGGGGAGGCGAAGAAGGCGTCGGCCGCGGCGGTCGCGCCGGCGGGCGACAAGGAGGCCCAGGCCAAGGCGGCCCAGGCGGACAAGATGGCGGGGGCCAAGCCCGGCGGGTTCGACAAGGCGAAGTTCATGGCCGCGGTCAAGGCGGCCATCGCCGCCAAGGCGCCGAAGAACCTGGACGAGGCCGACAAGTTCGCGGAGTCGGGCAGGGCCGATGGGGTCAAGGCCGAGGTCATGGGGAACGTGACCAAGGGCAAGGAGGAGTCCGCCAAGGACATCGCGACGAAGGCGGGGGAGGCGCCCGACACCTCCAAGGCCAAGGACAAGCCGGTGACCCCGCTGGCGCCCGACCAGGCGCCCAAGCCGGGGGCGCCGGCGACCGGGGCGGCGATGCCCGCCAAGGCGCCGGCGGAGCAGACCGACCTCGGGGCCGGCAAGGCCGAGACGGACGCGCAGATGGCCGAGGCCGAGGTGACCGAGCCCCAGCTGGCGAAGTCGAACGAGCCCGAGTTCACCGACGCCCTGGCCGCCAAGAAGGAGGGCGAGGCCCATTCAGCCACCGCGCCCGCCCAGGTGCGCCAGCACGAGGACGCCACGCTGGCCCAGGCCACCCAGGGCGCGGGGCAGGACGGCAAGGCGGCCGTGGCGGACATGGTGGCGTCCAAGTCCGGGGCGCTGTCGAAGGCGGGGGCCGACAAGGGGGCCGCGAAGAGCAAGGACGAGGCGGCCCGGGCCAAGGTCACCGGCGAGATCCGCAAGATCTTCGACGCGACGAAGGCCGAGGTCGACAAGATCCTGGCCGACCTCGACACGTCGGTGGCGCAACGCTTCGACGAGGGCGAGAAGGCGGCCAAGGCGGCGTTCACGGCCGACCACAAGGCCCGGATGGAGCGGTACAAGGACGACCGCTACTCCGGCCTGCTGGGCAAGGGCCGGTGGCTGAAGGACAAGTTCGCCGGGATGCCGGCCGAGGCCAACAACCTGTTCCTGGAGTCGCGCAAGCTGTACGAGGCGAAGATGGAGGTGGTCATCTCCGGCGTCGCCGACCACATCGGCAAGGAGCTGACCCGGGCCAAGGACCGCATCGCGAGAGGCCGCCAGCAGATCGCCGACTACGTGGCCACCCAGCCCAAGGAGCTGCAGAAGGTCGCCAAGGACGCGGCGGGCACGATCGCCGAGCAGTTCGACAAGCTGGAGTCCGACGTCGACGAGAAGCAGGACGCCCTGGTCGACGACCTCGCCAGCCGCTACGTCGAGGCGCGCAACGCGGTCGACGAGGAGATCAAGGAGCTGCAGGCGGCGAACCGGGGCCTGTGGGACAAGGCCAAGGACGCCATCGCCGGCACGATCCGGACGATCCTCAAGCTCAAGGACATGCTGCTCGGGGTGCTGTCCCGGGCGGCCGGGGCGATCGGGAAGATCCTCAAGGACCCGATCGGGTTCCTCGGCAACCTGATCAACGCCGTGAAGGGCGGCGTGCAGAACTTCGCGGCGAACATCGTCGGCCACCTCAAGAAGGGCCTGCAGGGGTTCCTGTTCGGATCGCTGGCGAGCGCGGGCATCGAGATCCCGGACAGCTTCGATCTGAAGGGGATCATCAAGCTGGTCCTGTCGATCCTCGGACTGACGTGGACGATGATCCGCACCAAGATCGTCAAGCGCATCGGCGAGGCGGCCATGGGCGCGGTGGAGAAGGGCGTCGACATCTTCAAGACGCTCGCCACCGAGGGCGTCGGCGGCCTGTGGAAGTTCCTGGTCGACAAGCTGTCCGACCTCAAGGACACGGTCATGGACGCCATCCAGGACTTCGTGGTGGTGAAGATCGTCAAGGCGGGGATCACCTGGCTGATCTCGGCCCTCAACCCGGCGGCCGCGTTCATCAAGGCCTGCAAGATGATCTACGACGTCGTGATGTTCTTCGTCGAGAAGGGCAGCCAGATCAAGGAGTTCGTCGACTCGGTGCTCGACTCGATCGAGTCGATCGTGGGCGGCGGCGTCGGCGCCGTGGCCAGGCACATCGAGAACACGCTGGCCAAGATCCTGCCGCTGCTCATCGGGTTCCTGGCCAGCCTGCTGGGCCTCGGCGGCATCGGCGAGAAGATCAAGGAGATCCTGCAGAAGGTCCAGAAGCCGGTCAGCAAGGCCGTCGACTTCGTCATCAACGGCGCCCTCAAGCTCGCCCGCCCGATCATCAACCTCGCCAAGCGGGGCGCCGCCTGGGTCAAGGGGAAGGTCGCCAAGGGGAAGGCCTGGGTGAAGGGCAAGGTGGAGGGGGCCAAGACCTGGGCCAAGGGCAAGGTCGCCGGCGCCAAGGAGAAGCTCGGACTGGGGCCGAAGCCGGAGAAGAAGAGCGAGGACGTCCGGGGGGCGGTCACCCGCGACCTGCGCTCGGCCATCGGGCACGAGGTGGACGACGCACCGGGAACGGTCTCCAAGGTCCGGTCGGTGTTCGCCCGGCACAAGGCGGAGGGGCTGCAGGCCATCGAGGTCCGGTCCAGCGGGCGGGCGGGCGAGTTCGACGTCTTCGTCACAGCGTCGCCGCGGGCCAAGGCCATGACCTTCGTGCACAAGGACTTCAAGGTCGGCCTCCGCAAGCCGGAGATCGTCCAGATCCAGGAGGCCGAGGAGAAGGGCACGCCCGAGGAGAAGGAGGCGGCGGCCGACCTCAAGGCACGACGCAAGCGTGAGCGCTCGGGTGTCGAGCACACGTCGTTGACCGCCACCTGGAACGGTGAGGAGCTCGGACGCATACAGAGCGGGGGCGGGAGGCATGCCGAGCAGCGGCTCCTCGGACGCATCGAGGCACAGGTCGCCAAGGGCAAGCTCACGAACCTCCCGTCGGGGAACACGCTCGACATCCGGCTCACCAAGAGCCCGTGCCCCGTGTGCGGGCCGCTGCTCTCCGCCTTCAAGGGCCGGTTCAACTGTGCGTTGTCGCTGCAGATCATGGCCCTGTGGCAGGCCACGGGCGGCAAGGGTGTGACGCAGGCCGAGCGAGATCGGCCCGGCATCAACGCCCTCGAGGCATTGCGTGCCGCCGGGGTCGAGCTGAGCGTCCTCAGCCTGCAGAAGATCGTGGAGAAGCACTATGAGGGCACCGAGCTCGAC
>DASSGC010000787.1:0-4578 GCA_035693765.1 Acidimicrobiales bacterium | reverse complement strand
GCCGCTCCGACCCCGCCCGCCGCCACGGCGAGCGCGTCGACCGCGGCGAGCGCGTCGACCACGGCGACGGCGGCCACGCCGCCGCCCGCCCCCGTGCCGTCGCTGCCGGGCATGCCGGCGATGCCCGGCCCGCTGCCCCAGGTCGCCGGCCTGGTGGTCGCCGCGGCCGCGGCGGCCACGGCCGCGGCCGGCGGTGGCGCCCCGCCGCCGCTCCCCGGGGACGGCGCCGTGAGCGCGGCCGCCGGTCGGCGCCTCGTCCTCGACGCCACGGCGCCCGCCCACCCGCTCGCGGTCGGCCGGGCGTCCGCGACCTTCCGCGGTGACGGCCAGGCGCTCGTGCAGGTGGCGTGGATCGACCCCGCCGCGCTCGACGCCCTCAGGAGCCCCCACGACGGGCAGCCGCTGACGGTGCCCGGGCTGGGCGACGAGGCCGTGCGCGCCCGCGTCGGCGGCGGGCTCATCGCCCGGCGGGGCGACCGGGCGGTGCTCGTCGTCGCCCACCTCCCCGACCTCGACGAGGCGGGCCGTGACGCGGTCACGGCCACCGTGGCGGGCGCCGCGCTCTCGGCCCTCGGCTGAACGCTCGACGGTCGATCCGCCGGGCGCGCCGGTACTCTGTCGGGTCGTGGCGATCCGTGGATTCGAACGGCGACTCGAGCGCATGGTGGAAGGGGCCTTCGCCCGCGCCTTCCGGTCGAGCATCCGCCCCGTCGAGCTCGCCCGGCGCATGGCACGCGAGATGGACGACCACGTGTCCATCGGCGTCCGGGGCACCCCGGTGGCGGCCAACCACTTCACCGTCTACCTGTCGCCGGGTGACTACCAGGAGTTCGGCGAGGTCAGCGACGCCCTGCGGCGGGAGCTGTGCGACGCGGCCCGGGCGCACGCGCGGGACGAGCACTACGGCTTCATGGGCCCCGTGCAGGTGGAGCTGGTGGTCGACGACAGCTTCGGCACCGGTTGGTTCGAGATCGAGGCCCGGTTCCGGGAGGGCCCCGGCGGCGCAGGGGCGGGCAGCCTGGTGCTGCCCACGGGCGACCGGTTCACCCTGGCCGAGCACGTCATCACCATCGGCCGGCACCCTGAGTCGAACATCGTGCTGGCCGACCCCAACGTGAGCCGCAACCACGCGGAGATCCGCCCCCAGGGCGACGGGTTCGTGGTCGTCGACCTCGGCTCGACCAACGGCTCGAAGGTCAACGGGGTCCGGGTCGACCAGCGGATGCTCGTCGACGGCGACGAGCTGACGTTCGGCAACACGCGCATGCGCTTCGAGGCGAGCTGACCCCTCGGGCGGGCGTGCCGCGACCCGGTCGCCCGGACCCTGTCACCTGCGCAAGCTGGTCGCCCACCGGTCCCCGGTCGGGCGGACCGGCCCGCTACCGATATTCTCCCGCTCGGTGCCCGAGCAGCTCCTCAACCTCCTCAAGCTCTTCCTCCTGGTGCTGCTGTACCTGTTCTTCCTCCGCGTCCTCCGGGCGGTGTGGACCGAGGTCAACACGCCCCGCCTCGCCGACGGCGCCGCCGCCCTTCCCGCCGGCAAGCAGAAGGGGCGGGCCCGCCGGTCGCCGCGGCCGGTGCGGTCGACCCACCCCCACCTCAAGGTGCTCGAGCCTGCGGGCCTCCGCGGGCGCAGCTATCCCCTCGACGAGGAGATCACGCTCGGGCGGGCGGCCGGCTGCCAGGTGCCGCTGGAGGACGCCTACGCCAGCCAGGTGCACGCCCGGGTGTTCCAGCGCGACGGGCACTGGTTCGTCGAGGACCTGGGCTCGACCAACGGCACCTACCTCAACCGCCGGCGGGTCGCCGGACCGATGGTGATCAAGAAGCGCGACCGCCTCCAGATCGGCAACACCGTGCTGGAGCTCCAATGACGGCCCGCACGGGCCGCACGCGGCTGCGCTGGGGCGGGGCGACCGACGTCGGGCGGGTCCGGTCGAACAACCAGGACCAGTACGTCGCCCGCGACGACGTCGGGCTGTGGGCCGTCGCCGACGGCATGGGCGGGCACCGCGGCGGCGAGGTGGCGTCGGAGATCGCCTGCGAGACGCTGGCGCGGAGCTTCGACCAGCACACGATCGAAGGCCTGGTCGACGCCATCGAGCGCGCCAACAGCGCGGTGTACCGGGCAGGCACCGACGACCCCGAGCTCACCGGCATGGGCACCACCGTCGTGGCACTCGCCGTGGTGGGCGACGACGCCGCCGAGCTGCTCGCCATCGCCAACGTCGGCGACTCGCGGGGCTACCGCTGGTCGGCGGGCGAGCTCGACCAGCTCACCACCGATCACAGCCTCGTGGCCGACCTGGTCCGGGAGGGCAGCCTGTCGCCCGACGAGGCCGCCATCCACCCGCAGCGCAACATCCTGACCCGGGTGCTGGGCGTGTACGACGACGTGCCGGTCGACGCGTTCACCGTCGAGCCCCGCCACGGCGACCGCTACGTGCTGTGCTCCGACGGGCTGTTCAACGAGGTGCCGGAGCACGCCATCGCCGCCGTGCTCCGCCGGCTGGCCGACCCGGCCGACGCGGCCGACGAGCTGGTGCGCCAGGCCCTGGAGGGCGGCGGCCGCGACAACATCACGGTCGTCGTCGTCGACGTGGTGGACGACGGGGGCCGTGCCGCGGCCGCGTCGTCGGCCCTCGCAGGCGAGCCGACGCGGGCCGCGAGCGCCGTCCCGGCGCGCAGCCCCGCCTACGCCGACCTCGACGACTACGGCGCGGCCGGGCGGCGGGGCCGTGACCCGCGCCGGGGCCAGACGTCCGAGCCGGAGGACGACGACTACGTCGACTTCGACGAGTACGACGACGACATCGACGACGACCTCGACGACGACGAGGACGGCGACCTCGCCGCGCCCAGCGGCCGGCGGGCCCGGCACGCCGCCCGGCCCCGCCGCCGCCTGACCTGGCGCGTGCTGCTGTTCACGCTGGTGGTGCTCGCGCTCGTGGCCGGCGCGGTGGCCACCATCCAGTGGTACGCCACCTCGACCTACTTCGTCGGCTTCGAGGGCAGCCGCGTCGCGATCTTCAAGGGCCGGCCCGGGGGCCTGCTGTGGATCGACCCCGAGCTGGTCGAGACCACCTCGCTGGCGCGGGACCGGGTGCCCGCGGCCCGCCGGCACGACATCGAGAACGGCATGGAGCAGAGCTCGCTCGCCGACGCCCGGCGCTACGTGGACAACGTGACCGAGCTGGCCGACGAGCTCGACCCGCCGACCACGTCGACGACCGCGACCACGGCCACGACGACGGCGACCACGCTGGCGCCGCCCGTCACGGCCGCGCCGGCGTCGCCGCCCGCTCCGTGATGGCCAGTCCCGCTCGTCGCACCACCGAGCTGGGCCTGCTCGTGCTCGGGACGATGTTCGTGGTCGGGGCCTACCTGCTGGCCTCGCTCCCCGACGACAGCCCGATCCCCACCTCGGTGGGGCCGTTCCTCGGCATCATCGTGGGCGGGCCCCTCGTGGCCCACCTGGCCGTCCGCCGCCTGGCGCCCCAGGCCGACGGCATGCTGCTGCCGCTCGCCTCGCTGCTCAACGGGCTCGGCTACGTGTTCATCGTCCGGATCGACGAGGCCCGCCGCGATCCCGACGGGCTGGCCGGCCTGCAGTCGGTGTGGATGGTCCTCGGCGTCGCCGCCTTCGTGGCCACGCTGATCGTCGTGCGTGACGCCCGCAAGCTGGAGCGCTACCGCTACACCGCCGGGTTCATCGGGCTGGTGCTGCTGCTCCTGCCGCTGCTGCCGGTCTTCGGCCGCACCATCAACGGCAGCCGGATCTGGGTGTCGTTCGGCCCGGTGAACTTCCAGCCCGGCGAGTTCGCCAAGCTGGCGCTGGCCATCTTCTTCGCCGGCTACCTCGTCGAGAAGCGCGAGCTCCTCGCCATCAACCGGGCGTTCGGGCCGTTCTCGCTGCCCGACCCCAAGCACCTCGGGCCCGTGCTCATCGCCTGGGGCGTGGCCCTGGTGGTCATGGTGACGGAGAAGGACCTCGGGTCGTCGCTGCTGTTCTTCACCCTGTTCCTGGTGCTCATCTGGGTGGCGACGGAGCGGGCCTCGTACCTGGCCGTGGGCGTGACCCTGTTCCTGGCCGGCGGCTACCTGGCGTTCTCGTCCTTCGGCCACGTGCGCGAGCGGTTCGACGTCTGGCTCGACCCGTGGGGCAAGGACAAGGGCTACCAGGTGGTGCAGGCCGCCTTCGCGCTGGCCGACGGCGGCCTGGCCGGCCGGGGGCTGGGACTCGGGGTCCCCACCAAGATCCCGGTGGTGGAGAGCGACATGATCTTCGCCGCCATCGGCGAGGAGCTGGGCCTGCTGGGCGGCACGGCCGTGCTGATCAGCTTCCTGCTGATGATCGGCGCCGGCCTGCGGGTGGCCCAGGAGGCGTCGAGCGGGTTCGACCGGCTGCTCGCCACCGGCCTGACCACCCTGCTGGGCTTCCAGGCGTTCATCATCGTGGCGGGCGTCATCCGGCTGCTGCCGCTCACCGGCGTGACCCTGCCCTTCGTCTCCTACGGTGGCTCGTCGCTGCTGGCCAACTACGTGCTGCTGGCCCTGCTGCTGCGGATCTCCGACGAC
>DASSGC010000786.1:0-5357 GCA_035693765.1 Acidimicrobiales bacterium | reverse complement strand
CCCGCCCCGCCGGGCCGATGACCCTGGCCGGGTAGGCTCCGGGGGGTGAGCTCGGAGCAGGCCCTGCTGGAGGCGGCACGCGCCGGCGACGAGGGCGCGTTCCGCTCGTTCGTCGAGCCGCACCGGGCGGAGCTGCACGCGCACTGCTACCGGATGCTCGGCTCGGTGCACGACGCGGAGGACGCCCTCCAGGACGCGCTGCTCCGCGCCTGGCGCGGCCTCGGCCGCTTCGAGGGCCGCAGCTCGCTGCGCTCATGGCTGTACCGCATCGCCACCAACGTCTGTCTCGACCGGATCTCGCAGCGCCCCAGGCGCGCCCATCCCGTCGACTACGGCCCCGCCGCCGATCCCGACCAAGGCCCGGGCGAACCGCTGATCGAGTCGACATGGGTGGAGCCCTATCCCGACGAGCGGCAGGGCCTGCAGGACGGCTACGCCACTCCCGAGGCCCGTTATGAGCGACGCGAGAGCGTAGAGCTGGCCTTCATCGTGGCGTTGCAGCAACTCCCGGCCACACAGCGCGCGGCGCTGATCCTGCGAGACGTGCTCGGCTTGTCCGCCCGCGAGGTCGCCGAGACACTCGACACGACGGTGGCGTCCGCGAACGGCGCGCTCCGACGCGCCCGCAAGGCGGTCGCGCAGAGACTTCCCGCCCAGAGCCAGCAGGCCAACCTGCGCTCGCTCGGCGACGACGGTCTCCGAACGCTCGTCGAGCGCTACATCGATGCGTGGGAACGGGGCGACGTGAACGCCATCGTCGCCATGCTGGCCGAGGACGCAACGTTCGCGATGCCGCCGCTTCCGACCTGGTACCGCGGCCGCGATGCCATTGCAGCCTTCCTGACCCGCTTCGCGCTGCGCGACCGCTGGCGCCTTGTCCCCGCACGCGCCAACGGCCAGCTCGCGTTCGGTGCCTACGCCTGGGAACCGGAGAGGAGCAGCTACACGCCGCTATCGCTCGACGTACTCACCCTGGATGGCACACGGGCGACCGATATCACCTCGTTCGTCGCACCACAGACGCACGGCCCCGAGCGAGAACAATTCGCCACCGAGATCTTCGACCGCTTCGGTCTCCCCCACCAGCTTGGCTGACCCCGCCCGCCGAAGCCCGAACCGGGCATGCGATCGAGACGGGCTCGGGTTCCCACGCGCCGACCTTTGGTCGACCGAGGAGGCCCTGGAGGCGGCCGACCGGATCGTCGTCGGGCACGTTGACGCCACGTGGGGTCCCTACCACGCCCGTACTCGACGAACGCCTGGTTGAACCGGGGCTCGAGGGCGTCGGCGCCATCCACGACCGCCGAGAGGTTGTCCGGGATCAGCGTGCGGAAGACGCCACCGAAGAACGCCCACGCCGCCTCGCAGCCGGCGATCACCGCCTCGGTGGTCTGGCGGTGCGTGAGCCACACGAAGCAGTGCCGGCTGAAACAGGCGGTGAAGATCAACGCGTGTACCACCCGGTCCCGGCCCGACACCAGATCGAACACGAGCCCCATCCGGCCGAAGTCGACCTGCAACTCCTATGCGGCGCCCGGGAATATCCGGCGTCAACCCCAGCGAGCGAGTGTTCTCGCTGCTTGTGGGAGCGCGATCGTGTGACTGAGTCCGCATAATCACGGGCGGCTACGGCGGCCGAAGCTTCTTCCTTCTGGAGTTCCCGAAGGAGGAAGCGAGTGATGGAAGGACCGCTGGGGTCGTGGACGGAAGGCATGTCCGGCCGGCTGGAGACGTTGGGGTACGCGCCGTCGACGGCGGCGGAGAAGATGCAGCTGGTCGGGAGGCTGAGCCGGTTCCTCCAGCGCCGGGGGCTGGAAGCCAGCGAGCTGAGCGCCGAGGTGGTGGAGGAGTTCTTCGAGGACCTTCACGCCCGTCACGGGGCGTCTTGGCCGACCCCGAAGTCGTTCGGGTGGCTGGTCGAATACTTGAGGGAGCTCGGCGTGACGCCGGCGGCGCCTCGGCCCGCACCCCCGTCCGCACAGGAGGAGCTGGTCGACCGATACCGGGTCTACCTGGTGGAGGAACGGGGCCTGGCCCGCAAGACGGTGATCGATCGTGAGCGGACAGTGCGGCTGTTCTTGGCGGCGCACTCGGACCGTGAGCTGCACGATCTAGACGCGGGCGATGTCAGCAGGTTCGTGACTCGCCAGTGCCGTCGCTTGAGCGTGCGGTCAGCAGAGCGGCTGGTCAACGGGATGCGGTCCTTCCTGCGGTTCGCGTTGGTGGAAGGGTTGATCACCGCACCGTTGACGAACGCGGTGCCGTCCGTGGCGCGACGCAGCGGCACCGGCCTCCCGCGGGGCCTCGAGCCCCGCCAGGTGAAGGCGCTGTTGGCGAGCTGTGATCGGCGTCGGGCGATCGGCCGGCGTGACTATGCCATCTTGGTGCTGCTGGCCCGCCTCGGGCTGCGAGCCGCCGAGGTCGCGGCCCTCCGCCTCGACGACATCGACTGGCGGGCAGGGGAGATCGTGGTGCGCGGCAAGGGACGCACCCAAGAGCGTCTGCCCCTGCCGTCCGATGTCGGTGAGGCGATCGCCGCCTACCTGCGCCGAGGCCGGCCCCAGCGCCCGGAACGCGAGGTGTTCTTGCGGGTGAACGCCCCGCTGCGCGGGTTGGCCCCCGAGGGCGTGAGCGAGGTGGTGCGAGCCGCCAGTGAGCGAGCCGGACTCGGCAGTTTCGGTGCGCATCGTCTTCGCCACACGGCGGGCACCGAGATGCTGCGAGCGGGAGCATCGCTGTCGGAGGTGGCCCAGGTCCTGCGTCACCGCAGCGTCGCCACAACCGCCATCTACGCCAAGGTCGACCACATCGCGTTGCGCGAACTCGCCATGCCCTGGCCGGGGAGCGACCGATGACCGATTTCGCCTCCGCCGCTGCCGACTACCTGGCCACCCGCCGAGCGATGGGCTACAAGCTCGCCTACCAGGGCCAGATGGTCGGCCAGTTCGCCGCCTACCTCGACAGCGTGGGCGCCCAGCACCTGACGATCGCGCACGCCCTGTCGTGGGCGAAACAGCCCGCCGACGCTGCGCCCGTGTGGTGGGCGGTCAGGCTCAGCACGGCCCGCGGGTTTGCCAGGTTTCTCAGCGCTTTGGATCCGGCCACCGAGGTTCCGCCGGTCGGGCTGCTGCCTGAGCCCAGCCACCGGATCGTGCCTTACATCTACTCCGATGAGGACATCGCCCGGCTCCGGCAAGCCGCCGGGCGGCTCCGTCCTGAGCACCGAGCCGACACCTATCAGACACTGATCGCGCTGATCGCGGTGACCGGCATGCGGGTCGGCGAGTCCGTCCGCCTCGACCGCGACGACGTCGACCTCGGCGAGGGCCTGCTCACGATCCGTAACACCAAGTTCGGCAAGTCACGCCAGCTCCCGCTGCACCCGACCACCGTGGAGGCGCTCGCCGCCTACGCCCGCCGCCGTGACGAACGCCGTCCCAAGCCGAAATCCGCGAGCTTCTTCACCTCCTCGATCGGGACCCGGGTGCTGCGGGACAACGTCAGCACTGTCTTCCCCCGGTTGGTACGCGAGGTCGGGCTCCGGTCGCCCAACCGGCCTCGCCCGGCGCGGCTACATGACATGAGGCACTCGTTCGCGGTCAAGACGCTCGTGGGCTGGTATCGGAACGGCCTTGACGTCGAACAGCGCTTGCCGCTGCTGTCCACCTGGCTCGGCCATGCGACGCCAAGGGACACCTACTGGTATCTGTCCTCCGTCCCTGAGCTACTCGAGCTGATCGCCGACCGGCTCGACGCCGCCTCGGAGGGCCGGCCATGAGTGGCTTGGCTCCGCTGCTGGAGGCGTTCTTCACCGAGCAGTTGCTCGGACAACGCCAGGCCAGCCCCCACACGGTGGCCGCGTATCGGGACGCGCTTTGCCTCCTGCTGCGCTTCGCCCAGCACCGCACCAGCCGGGCGCCGCACCAGCTGGCCCTCGAGGACCTCGACGCCGGGCTGATCGGAGCGTTCCTCAACCACCTCGAGGCCGAGCGCCACGCCAGCGTCCGGACCCGCAACGCCAGGCTCACCGCGATCCGCTCGCTGTTCAACTTCGCCGCCTACCGTCACCCCGAGCACGCCGCACTTATCCAACGGGTGCTCGCCATCCCACCGAAGAGGACCGACAAAGTCCTTGTCACCTACCTCACCGACGAAGAGGCGGCAGCGCTACTGGCCGCGCCCGACCGCTCGACCTGGATCGGGCGACGAGACCACGCCTTGTTGCTACTGGCTCTCGAGACCGGGCTGCGGGTCAGCGAGCTCACCGGGCTCACCTGCGGGTCCGTCCAACTCGGCACCGGCGCTCACGTGCGCTGCACCGGCAAAGGACGCAAGGAACGGATCACTCCGCTGCGGCGACAGGCACGAACAGTTCTACGGGCGTGGCTTCGTGAGCGCGCCGGCGCGACAGGCGACCCGCTGTTTCCCGGGCCGAGGGGCGACCATCTCAGCCGCGACGCCATCCGGCGTCTTGTCGAACGCCACGTCGCCACCGCAGCGCTGGCCTGCCCATCGTTGGCCGCCAAGGCCGTCACGCCCCACACGCTGCGCCACAGCTGCGCCATGAACCTGCTCCGGCATGGCGTCGACACCGCCACCATCGCCCTATGGCTCGGGCACGAGGACGTCCGCACCACCTACAGCGTCTACCTCCACGCCGACCTCGCCCTCAAAGAGAAGGCCATCGCCAAGACCGCGCCACCGCGAACACGTCCAGGCCGATACCGGCCACCCGACGCCCTCCTGGCCTTCCTCGAAGCTCTGTGAATATGCGGCGTCGCCCAGCACGGAACCCCCCAGAACGCTGCCTCGCCGGGCTCGACGCCGGATATTCCCGGGCGCCGCATAGGAGTTGCAGGTCGACTTCGGCCGGATGGGGCTGGTGTTCGATCTGGTGTCGGGCCGGGACCGGGTGGTGCACGCGTTGATCTTCACCGCCTGTTTCAGCCGGCACTGCTTCGTGTGGCTCACGCACCGCCAGACCACCGAGGCGGTGATCGCCGGTTGCGAGGCGGCGTGGGCGTTCTTCGGTGGCGTCTTCCGCACGCTGATCCCGGACAACCTCTCGGCGGTCGTCGATGGCGCCGACGCCCTCGAGCCCCGGTTCAACCAGGCGTTCGTCGAGTACGCGCAGGCGCGGGGCTTGGTGATCGACCCGGCTCGGGTGCGTTCGCCGCAGGACAAGCCGCGCGTCGAGCGCCAGGTGCAGTTCGTGCGCGGCTCGTTCTTCGCTGGCGAGGAGTTCATCGATCTTGGGGACGCGCAGCGACGGGGCGAGGCGTGGTGCCGGGAGCGGGCAGGGCGGCGCATCCACGGCACGACCCAGCAGCGGCCCGCGGAGGTGTTCGCCCTCGAGG
>DASSGC010000785.1:0-21991 GCA_035693765.1 Acidimicrobiales bacterium | reverse complement strand
GTGGAAGCACCAGCTCCACAGCTCGGCCGACCGGCAACGCAGCACGGTGACACGCGCCGGCGTGATCTGTCCGCTCAGCTCCCTGGGACATCCCCTGGCGTTGGTAGCCGAAGAACATTAAGTTAAGGACATGGCGAAGCGCTTCGACTTTCCCGTCTTCGACGCGGACAACCACTTCTACGAGACGGACCAGGCGTTCACCCGGCACCTGCCGGACCGGTACAAGGGCGCCGTCCAGTACGTCGACGTCAACGGGCGCACGAAGATCGCCGTCAAGGGCGTCATCAGCGAGTACATGCCGAACCCCACGTTCAGCGTGGTGGCCCGCCCCGGCGCCCAGGAGGACTACTTCCGCCACGGCAACCCGGAGGGCAAGTCCTATCGCGAGCTCATGGGCGAGCCGATGAAGACCATCCCGGCCTTCCGCGAGCCGGCGCCGCGCCTCGAGCTGATGGACGAGCTCGGCGTCGACCGCACCCTCATGTTCCCCACCGGTGCCAGCCTCCTGGAGGAGCGCCTGCGGGACGACCCCGAGGTCACCCACGTGGTGATCCACTCCCTGAACCAGTGGATCCACGAGACCTGGTCGTTCGACCACCAGGACCGCATCTTCGCCACGCCGGTCGTCACGCTGCCCATCGTGGAGCGGGCCATCGAGGAGCTCGCGTGGGTCGCGGAGCGTGGCGCCAAGGCCATCCTGATCCGACCGGCACCGGTGCCGGGCTTCCGGGGGCCGCGGTCGTTCGGGATGCCCGAGTTCGACCCGTTCTGGCAGGCGGTGGTCGACACCGGGGTGCTCGTGTGCTTCCACGCCTCCGACAGCGGCTACAACCGCTACCAGAGCGAGTGGACCGGCGCGGGCGAGTACCTGTTCAACCGCCTCGACCCGTTCAAGATGATCGACGGCGGCAAGCGGGCCGCCGAGGACACCGCCGCGGCGCTGACCTGCCATGGCGTGCTGTCCCGGTTCCCCGAGCTCAAGATCGCCTTCGTCGAGCTGGGC
The DNA here is from genome assembly GCA_035693765.1 of Acidimicrobiales bacterium. Classification (GTDB taxonomy): domain Bacteria; phylum Actinomycetota; class Acidimicrobiia; order Acidimicrobiales; family VFJN01; genus ZC4RG19. The sequence continues at coordinate 20,988 of DASSGC010000785.1, read as the reverse complement.
GGGGGCTGGGTGCTCCCGTTCCTCGAACACCTCGAGGATGCCCACCGGAAGATGCCGCAGGCCTTCGACGAGGACCCGGTGTCGGCGTTCACGCGGAACTGCTGGATCAGCCCGTTCCACGAGGACAGGATGGCCCAGGTCATCGAGGCGATGGGTGCCGACCACATCGTCTTCGGCTCCGACTACCCCCACCCTGAAGGCCTGGCCGAGCCGTGCACCTACGTCGACCAGCTGCCGCCGGGCCTCCCCGACGAGGCCGTCGCCGGGATCATGGGCGGCAACCTCGCCCGCCTGATGGGCGTCGGGGTGCCGGCCTGACCTCCATGAGGGACAGGCGATGACGGCGTCGACGCCCGGCGACGCTGCTCCGGAAGGGAGCGGACGCCCTCGGCTCCGAGCGCCGCTCAGTCCGCGGTCGCGGGAGCCGGCGCCGGCGGGGACGGCCGCACATGGCCCCAGATCTCGCCGCCGGCGGCCTCCCGGTCGCACCACGTGGCGTCGTCGACGAGGACGCTGTCCCAGCCGATCTCGACCTCGAAGCCGGCCGGGCTGCGCATGTAGAACGACACCGTCTTGTCGTTCAGGTGCCGGCCGAGCGTCCTCGTGATCTCCATCCCGGCCGCGTGCGCGCGGTCGAGGGCGGCCCCGACCTGGTCGAGGCTCGTCACCTCGAACATCAGGTGGTTGAGCATCGACATCGGCCCGATGTGCATGAGCGCGACGGAGTGGTGCCGCGGCGTGCACCGGAGGAAGTGGCCGGACAGGCCCGGCCCGATGGTGATGAAGTCGGACCGCTTGAAGCCGAGCGCCCCCCGGTAGAAGGCGAGCGAGGCGTCGAGGTCGGTCACGAACAGCAGGGCGTGGCCCATCCCGAGCGGTCCGGTCTTGAACGCCGCCTGCGTCGGGGACGCGAAGTTGCGGTCGTGGACGGGCCCGTGGAACAGCTCGATCCGGTTGCCGCAGGGGTCGGTGCACCACGCCAGACCCTGGACGCCCCGGGCCACCGTCTCCTCGGCGGTGCCGAGCGTGACCTGGATCCCGGCGGCGGCGACCTCGGCCATGGCCCCGGTGAGGGCCACGTCATCCTCGACCTCGAAGCCGAGGTACGCGAGCCCGGCGGACTCGCTGGGATGGACGGCCACCCGCCACTGGCGGTCGTCCATCTTCAGGAACGTGGTGCCGTCGGGGGCGATGCCGACGCCGCCGCTCGCGGGGGCCGGCACGTAGCTCTCTCCGGGCAGGGCGAGGGCCGGCATCATGCCGACGACGTCGGTCCAGAACGGCAGCAGTGCCGCCGGGTCGGGCGCGGTGAGCCCGACGTAGCCGAGACCGTGCAGCTTCACGCGTGTCTCCTTGCCGTCGAGGTGCCTAGCGCGGCGTCAACCGGACCGGGAGGTCCTCGAGGGCGACCGTGATCGGGTTCTCGATGCCCTGCACGCTGTACCCGGGCGTCCCGACCAGCTCGATGTCGGCCACCCGCGCCACGAGCTCCTCGAACAGCACGCGGACCTCCCGCTTGGCCAGGTTGGCACCGAGGCAGTAGTGGACGCCGCCGCCGCCGAAGGAGACCTGGGGGTTCGGCCGGCGGGCGATGTCGAAGCGGAACGGGTCGGTGAACACGTCCTCGTCCCGGTTCGCCGACGCGTAGCAGAGGACCACCCGCTCCCCGGCCTCGATCTCCTGGCCTCGGATCTCCAGGTCCTCGGTCGCCGTGCGCTTGAAGTAGGTCACGGGCGAGGTCCACCGGATGATCTCGTCGGGTGCGGTGGCCAGCACGCCGGGATCGCTCCGGAGGCGTGCCAGCTGGTCGGGGTGCTCGAGCAGGGCGAGGAGCCCGCCGGCGATGGCGCTGCGGGTCGTCTCGCTCCCGGCGAAGACCAGCACCATGAAGAACAGGTCGAGCTCGAGCTCGCTCAGACCCGTGCGGGAGCCGTCCTCCTGCTCGATCTCGGCCGTCGTGAGCGTGGTCCACACGTCGCTCGTCGGCGACCGCCGCTTCTCCGCCGCGAGCTCGTCGGCGTAGACGAACATCTCGATGCCCGCCTCCCGGCGCTCCTCCGGCGTGAGGGGCGACCGCGGGTCGGTGGCCTGGAGCAGCACCTTGGCCCGCTCGAACAGCCAGGAGCGGTCGCTCTCGGGGATGCCGACGATGTCGGCGATCATGTGCATGGGCAGCTGGTAGGCGACCTCCTGCACGAAGTTGACCGTGCCGCGCTCGAGCGCCGCCTCGATGATCTGCACGGCCCACGTGCGGGCGCGGTCCTCGAGGGCGGCGGTCATCCTCGGCGTGAAGCCGGCGCTGATCAGGCGGCGCAGACGCGTGTGCTGGGGAGGGTCGATCGCCACGATGCGCATCCCCTCCTGGCCCGGGTCACCGGCCAGCGACGGGCCCTCCAGCGACCGCAGCCGGACGTGGTCCCGGCTGGCGGCCTGCACGTCGTCGTGCCGGCTCAGCAGCCAGAAGGAGCCGCCGATGCGCTCGGTGCCGGACGTCGCCGGGTGGCGCCAGACCGGCGCCTCGCGGCGGAGGCGCGTCAACAGGTCGTGCGGGACGCCGTGGCGCCACAGCTCGTAGTCGGTGAGGTCGATGGACCCGACCCCGGCCAGAACCCCCCCGGCAGCCATGTCGCCAGCCTAGTTCGCTCAAGAGCAGTAGGTGAAGTTTTTTCGACGGAAAGTCCCTCGCCGGTCACCGCGACTCGGTAGCGTGCGAGCCGTGAGCAGCGCGCCGACCTCGACCGACGGACAGCCCCTCGGCCGGCGCGGCGTGCAGACCCGGCAGCGGATCCTCGAAGCCCTGGCCCAGGCGATCGAGCAGCATGGCCTCCGGGGCCTCCGCCTGGCCGACATCGCGGACGAGGTGGGCTTCTCGCCGCCGGCGTTCTACCAGTACTTCGTCGACCTGGACGAGGCCATCCTCACCCTGTGCCACGAGGTCGGTGAGCTCGTGCCCCGCTTCGAGCTCGACGCCACCGGGCTCGACGTCGAGCACCCGCAGGGCACACAGCCCTTCGTGGAGCGCTTCTTCGCGTACTGGGACGAGCACCGCCAGCTGCTCTGGGCCCGCAACGTGTCGATCACGGCCGGGGACGATCGCTTCCGTGACGTCAGGAACGACACCATCACCCCGATGGTCGAGGGGCTGCGGGAGACGATCCGGGCCGGGCAGCAGGCGGGGCGCATCGATCCGGCCGTGTCGCCGGTCGCGCTCGGCGCCGTCCTCACGGTGATGCTCGACCGGATCAGCATGCTGGCACCCGAGCTGAGCCCCGAATGGAGCGCGGCGGACCGGAAGGCCCTCGTGCCCGCCGTCGCCTACGTGTTCGACCAGGTGCTCGGGATCGAGCGGGCGGAGCCCGGCGCCACGCCGGCGAGGAAGCGAGCCGCTCCCCGCCGGCGGAGCACCTGAGCGGCCAGTCCTCAGTCGCTGCCCTGGACCCGCGGCAGCACGTAGGTCGCCTCGCGGATCGTGATCACCGACCGCGGCGCGTCCTGCGGCTCGTAGGGGTACGTCTCCTGACCCATGTGGGTCCGCGCCATCCAGTTGACGAAGCTGCGGCCGGTGTCCTCCGCCACCTCGGCCGTGCCCCGGATCGCCAGGTAGTGGCGAGGGTCGTCCGGGTCGGTGATGCACAACCCGACGTGCGGGTCGTGCTCCAGGTTTCGGATCTTCCTCGTGTCCGTGCGGCTGCTGATGCGGACCTGGCCCTCGTGGATCATCACGCCCACGGGGACCACGGCGAGGTCCCCGTCGGGCCGGCGGGTCGCCAGGTGACCGATGCGCAGCCGCCCAGCGAACACGTCGAGGACCTCCGGGGGCACCGGGTCGGCGGGCGCGCCCATCAGGTGGTGGCGAGCGCGGGCGCGGGGTCGCCGATGCCCGCCGCGGCGCGGGCCAGGCGACGGACCTCGTTCGCGTGCACCGTCATGATCTGCATCGACGTCTTCGCCGCCCAGAGGCACTCCGTCTGGAGCTGGCGGGAGAAGGCGTACCGGACGAGCAGCGCCAGCTCGCCGCCCCCGTGGAACACGTCCTTGTAGGCGTGCAGGGAGAAGAACTTGAGCGAGTCCTCCGGCATGCCGAGGCGGTCGTGGAACGTCTTGCCGCCCATCTCCTCGCTGTACCGCTGCGAGTCGTCGATGCCCGTGAGCCGCACCCGGGCGCGCTTCGCCGGCTCGGACTGGGTGATCTCGAGGCCGGCGATGGCGGCGAAGCCGGGCAGCCAGCCGGTGGTGCGGGTCAGGTTCTCCCAGGCGTTGATGCAGGTGACGATCGCCGGGGTCGGCTCGGTCTCGAAGATCTCCTGGCGGCTGAGGCCGCACTCCTCGGCCTCGTCGTAGAGCAGGTCGATGTGGCAGCGGCCGTCGGCGTCGGGATCGCCCACCTCTTCGTCGACGCAGTCGTTGATGATCTCGCGGCGCACGTCCTGGTACGGGCACAGCGACGCGACCGACATCAGCCAGCTCGGGAACTTCCAGGCGAAGAACGACATGTACTTGAGGTACGTGGCGTGGTAGCGGCGGGCGACCTCGGGGGTCATCCCGTCGGGCATCCCGGGCGTGATCCCGGAAGCCAGGAGCGCACCGATGAGCGTGTCGCAGAACTCGGCCTCGAACTCGTCGGGCGGTAGGGCGCCGGGCTCGTACGTCGGCGCCGACCGGCTCCGGCCGTCGTAGGGCATGGTCATTCGAAGGCCTCCGTTCCAGACCGTCCTGGATTAATCCGATTCAGTAATGCGGGAGCGTCCCGGCTGTCAAGGCTCGGGGCAGCAGGGGCACGGCAGGCTGCACCTGAACTTAATTTTCATTGACTACTGGCGCGCGCCGCCTCTACCCTGCGTCTAGCCGCGGCGAGGCGGCGTGAACTCTTGGGGGGAGAATGACCGTTCGTTTTGGCGGGCTTCGCGTCTTCCGGATGGCTGCCGCGGTGCTGCTGCTCGCTGCCGTCGCGACCTCGTGCGGGGACGACGACGACGCAGCCGTCGCCAGGGACGACGCGCAGGACGAGGGCCAACCGTCGGATCGGGCCGAGGCGGCAGCAGGCGAGCCGATCAGGATCGGCATCGTCTCCCCGGGGAAGACCGCAGCCAGCGATCTGTCGATCGAGCTGGCCGTGGCGGAGGCGACCGTCGACTACCTCAACCAGCAGCGAGGCGGCATCGCGGGCCGTCCCATCGAGCTGCGGGCGTGCGAGAGCCAGGGCGATCCGAGCAAGGCCGCCGACTGCTCCGCGCAGATGGTGCAGGACGAGGTGGTCGCCGTCGTCGCCGGCAACACGCAGAACGTCGAGACGCTCGTCCCGCAGCTGCGGGACGCCGGCATCCCGGTCGTGTTCTACGGGGCCTCGGGCTCGATCGTCGAGGACGACTCGACCGTGTTCGTGCTCGCCAACAGCCTGGCCGGCCTCATCGACCTCCCGCTCGACGTGGCGAAGGAGGAGGACGCGGACAAGGTGATGGCGGTGGTGCCGGACGTGCCTGCCGCGGTCGACATCTACGAGAACATGGCCCCGCCGGTCTTCGAGGAGGCCGGCATCGAGATCGACCAGGTGGCCATCCCGCTGGGCACGGCAGACATGACGCCGCAGATGCAGCAGATCGCCGACGATGACTGGGGCGTGGTGCACGTCATCGGCACCGACGCGTTCTGCATCTCCGCCCTGAACGGCCTGACGGCGGCCGGCTACGAGGGCCGGATCACGATGGTCTCGCAGTGCCTCAGCGACGCGACCCGCGAGGCCGTCGGCGACACCCTCGAGGGGATCCTGATGTCCGTCCCGGCGCCGCTCGACGCCGACCTGGAGGACATCCAGCTCTACAAGGACCTCATGGCGGAGTACGGCAGCGACATCGACGTGAGCGACGCGTTCGGCATCGCGCTGTACACGGCCCTGGCGGGCCTCGAGGCGGCGCTCGACGGCGCGTCCGGCGACATCACACCCGCCGTGGTGATCGACACGCTGCGCACCATGCCCGAGATGCCGCTGCCGGGCTCGGGCGGGCTCGACTTCCGGTGCAACGGCAAGGCCGTCCCGTCGGCCCCGGCGATCTGCACCCGGGCGGCGCTCATGGCCGAGCTCGACGCCGAGGGGTACCCGGCGGACTACCTGACCGTCAACGACACGCCGATCGAGGACTGAACGGGGACCGATCTGCGGTGCGAGCGACCGTTCGCGTCGGCCGTGCCGATCACGTGCGAGCGGGGACGACGGGAGGCGTGACAGTGCAGATCCCACAGGAGGAGCTGATGCAGACGGCACGGCCAGGGGAGTGGGTCGAGACGGCCCCGACGCTGCTCGATCTCGACTTCAGCCGGTTCAGGATGCGCATCGACACCGACCGGTACACGTCGGTCGGGTACCAGCAGCGCGAGCGCACCGCGATCTGGATGCGGGTGTGGCAGATCGCCGGCCGCACCGACGAGCTGCCCGGTCCGGGTGACTGGAAGGAGTACACGATCCTCGACCAGTCGTTCGTGATCGTGCGCGGCAACGACGGGGAGCTCCGGGGCTTCGTGAACGCCTGCCGCCACCGCGGCAACAAGATCTGCCACGGGAGCGGTCATGCGGCGCGCATCACCTGCCCGTACCACCTCTGGTCCTACGACCTCGAGGGCCGGCTCCGGGGCGTGGCCCGGCCCGATCTCGTCGGGCCGATCGACAAGGGCGAGCTCGGCCTGCTCGAAGTACCGGTCGACACGCTCGCCGGCTTCATCTTCCTCAACCCCGACCGGAACGCCCCGGCCCTCGCCGAGTACGTCGGCGAGGAGCTGATCGCGATGCTCGCCCCGTACCGGCTCGACGAGATGACGACGGTCCTCGACGTCCGTGAGGCCATCGACTGCAACTGGAAGGTCGTCATCGACGCGTTCCAGGAGGGCTACCACATCCAGGGCATCCATCCCGAGCTGCTGCGCGTCATCGAGGTCGACCCCACCACCTCCCGCCACAGGTTCTTCGGCGACCACAGCGTGGCCTGTGCGCCCTTCGAGGTCGCCAACTCCGGTTCGGTCGGGCTGGAGGAGCAGCTACAGGGCATCCGGGAGCTGCCCGCCACCTTCCCCGGCGTGGCCGAGGTGCTCCCGCGGTTCGAGGAGCTCGTCGATGCCGTCCGCACGGAGGACGGGACGCTGGAGCTGCCCGAGGGCGTCACCCCCCGGACGATCCTCCAGCGGGCCACGCGCGAGACGCTGACCAGGAAGGGCCTCGACGTCAGCGGCCTGACCGACGCCCAGATGAGCGACAACCACGCGTTCCTGCTCTTCCCGAACTTCTTCATGACGATCAGGGCCGGCGAGGCGACCGTCATCACGGCGGTGCCCCATCCGGGGGGCGACCCGAACCGCTGCGTCTGGCACATCCGCAGCTACTACTGGCTGACGCCGGACCTGGCCGAGGCGTTCCGCGCCCCACCGGTCGAGGTCACCGAGCCCGGGAGCTACGAGTACTTCCTCGCGCTGCAGCAGGACTACGTGCAGATGCCGAGGCAGCAGGCGGGCCTGCGCAACAGCGCGCTCGAGCACATGGCGCTCGTGCGCGAAGAGGTGAACATCGCCGACTTCCACGAGACCGTCGACCGGTACCTCGCCGCCTCCGCCAGTTGAACAGGGAGACCACGCAATGCTCGCACTGCAACCGGTCGAGGACGTCATCGAGGACCACACGGGCAACGCCCGCACCGCGCTGGAGTACAGCCGGATCATGAAGCGCCTCGTCGACGCCGCGAAGGAGCCCGGGTTCTCGAGCGCGAGCTGGGCACCGCTCGCCGAGCTGGTCGCCGTCGACGAGTTCGAGCGCATGGGGAACTTCAAGGACCTCATGCGCTGGGACGACTACGTCGGCTTCCTCACCGGCTGGGCGACCACGTCGGACTGGGAGTGCTCGTTCAAGCGCATCACGGAGCAGGGCAACCTCGTGTTCCTCGAGCTCGAGGAGCGCCTGCAGATGGGCGACCTCACGAGCGCCGTCAACTCGCTGTCGGTCTACGAGTTCGACGACGCCGGCAAGATCCGGCACCTCGACATCTACCTCCAGATGGCGCTGCCCGAGGGGCTGCTGCCCGAGAGCTACGAGGGCGTGCAGATCTCGGACTGACGAGCACACGCCCCGCCTGGCGAACGGCTGCGTCGTCGCTCTCGCGGTGCTGGGCCCGCACGATTAGCGCTCCGTCAACGACCGTGGCAGGGCCGGGTCACCGGCGACGGGGGACCGACACCGGCGCAAACGTTTGCGGACGGGGCACTAGCTGCTCAGGCCAGCGCCGACTCGATCGCCGGCCGCGGACGGGGACGCGACGGCGTCCGCCGGGGCGCGGCCCGTCGCCGGCACGGTGCCGGCCGCGGGCCTGCCGTCGGCGGGCCCGAGGAGCCGGGCGGTGCCATGGACCCGCTGCCAGGTGCCGGTGGCCCAGTTCCTCAGGTTGCGGCGGTTGAGCACCGTCACAGCGGCGCCGACGAAGGGAGCACCCTGGGCGACGCACTGCATGCACATGGCGGCAACGGTAGCGGCCGCCGGCGAGGCCGCGACGTCGGGGTCGCGGGCCTGCCTGCCCGCCGGCGCGCCAGGTCGTTCCCGCTCGCTGTCATGCCGCTAGTGTCCAGGACACTAGGGCCAGGATCCCGGTGGCGTCGACGGGGGCCACCGGTCCTGCGCAGGCGGCGGCCCGAGGTCCGCCCGCGCCGGGGGCCAGGGCGCCGGGCCGGGCGGCTCCGATGGCCAGAGCGAGCCGACCCCCTGGCGGACGCGGCCCGGGTGCTCGTAGGGCCAGGGATCGGCGGCGGTGTCGAGCGGCAGCCGGTCGTCCGCCTCCGGCCGTCGGGAGATCACCAGCGCGGCGAGCGCCGTCGTGATGGGCACGGAGGCGACCAGGCCGATCGAGCCGACCAGGGTCTGGACCACCTCGACCGCGACGGTCTCGCTGCTCAGCACGTCCCCGAACCCCAGACCCGACTGCGAGTAGATCAGCAGGAGGGGCAACGCCGCGGCCGAGTAGGCGAGCACAAGGGTGTTGACCGTCGAGGCGATGTGGTCACGTCCGATGCGCGTCCCGGCGCGGAACAGCTCGCGACGGGTGGTGGACGGGTCGCTGCGGTGGAGCTCGGCGACGGCCGCCACCTGGGTGACGGTGACGTCGTCGAGCACGCCGAGGGCGCCGATGATCACCGCCGCGAGGAGCAGGCCACGGAAGTCGAGGTCGGGCGCCGCGGTGAGCAGCGAGAGCGAGTCCTCGCTGGCGAGACCGGACAGTTCGGCGCCGCCCGCGAACACGACGGCCAGGACGGCCGTCAGCAGCAGGCTGGCCAGCGTGCCGAGCAGGGCGACGGTCGTCCCCTGGTTGAGCCCGTGGGCCAGGTAGAGCGTGCCGAACGCGATGACGGTCGCGGCGGTCAGGGCGACGCCGAGGGGCGGTGCACCCCGCAGGAGGGCCGGGAACAGGAACCACAGCAGCACCGCGAAGGTGACGCCGATGCCGGCGAGGGCGAGCAGCCCGCGGAGGCGACCGAGGGCCACCACGGCGACGGCGAAGACGATCGCCAGCAGGGCCAGGGGCCGGCCGCGCGGCAGATCCGCGAACGAGTAGCGGGACTCCGGCGGGACGTCCTCGCCGGCGTCGTTGAGCACCACCTCGTCGCCCACCTCGAGGCGGGCCGCCGGGGTGGCGACGTCGGTGCCGGTCTCGAGCACGGTGGTCGCGTCGCCGTCGTCGACGTCCAGCTCGGCGACGCGGCAGGTCGACGCCGGGTCGTAGGAGCACGACCGGTCGTCGGCGTCCGTGACGGTGGCGGAGACACGATCGGCGAAGCCCAGCTCGTCGCTGTCGACCGCGGCCTCGCCCCGGGGCCACCAGGCCGCCATCCCGCCCAGCGCCACCAGCAGGGCGCCGACCGCGAGCCCGCCGAGCAGGCGATGGACACGGTCCGACCCCGGGCGGTCCCAGTCATCGGGCCACCCGCCGTGGTGGTGGTGATGCTCCCCCAGCGCCATCGCGCCCGAGTCTTGCCGTTGCATCCACGGGTCGCCACCCGCCGGACGCGTGCGGCGGCGCCCGGCGGGATCGCCGCCTCACCCGGCCGAGCCGGGACCGATCACCGCCTCGTCGGCCACCCGCCGGTCCTGGTTGACGGCCCGCACGACCAGGTGGTCGGCGAACACCGCCACCTCGGTGAAGTGGTGCCAGGAGAACGACGCGGCGGTGAAGGCGTCCTCGCCCGTCCGGCGGGAACCCGCCGCGGCCCCGCTGACGATGTAGGTGACCCCGTTGATCGGCTTGCTGCGCTGGTAGTCGTGGTCGTGCCCGGAGAGCACGAGCTGCACCCCGTAGCGCTCGAAGAGGGGGGCGAAGGCGCGGCGCACGGCGAGGCTGGAGCCCTGGTAGCCGGCCGAGTACGGCGGATGGTGGAGGACGACGATGCGCCACGTCTCGGTCGACGCGGCGAGGGTGTCCTCGAGCCAGGCCCGCTGGCCGGCGTCGCCCACGCTGTTGGAGTCGAGCCCGACCAGCAGCACGTCGCCGAAGTCGTGTGACCACCAGCGCCCGCCCATGCCGAGCGCCGCGACCTGGCCGGGGGCGTTCCCGTTCTTGACATCGTGGTTGCCGAGCACGGCGAACAGCGGCGCGTGGTCGAGGACCTCCGCGAACGGGCCGAACACGCTGTCACCGAGCCCCGCCGGGTCGCCGGACGGGTAGACGTTGTCCCCGAGCAGGACCAGGCCGTCGAAGGGCTGCACGCGGTCGATCCGGGCGACCGCCCGACCGGTCGCCCGGATGCGCGGGCCGCTGTCGCCGACGTCGCCGGCCACGGCCAGGTGCAGGAGCAGGGGGTCGGCGGGAGGGAACGGCGCCCAGGCCACGGTGTGGGTGGGGCTGCCCTTCCAGTGCGTGGCGTAGCGGCCGATCTGGTCGCGGTACACGAGGCCGACGGCGAGGACGGCCAGGCCCATCACGGCCGCGACCGCGACGACCACGCGTCGCCAGCGCCGCCGTCGGGGTGGCGCGGGCGCCGGTGCCGGCGCCGTCCGATCCGTGGTGCTTCCGGTGATGGTCACCACCGTCATCGTGCGGCCCAGCGGCCCCCGCGCACAGAGCCGAACGTCCCCCGGCCAGGGGTCGCCGTGCCCTGCCCCCACGTGGGCCCGGGGCGGACACTGAGCCTGCCGGCCGACCGAGGGGAGGGAGAGGCAGTGACCGCAGTGCACGCGACCCCCACCGCGCCGGCCGGCGCGCGGGTCGTGCCGGGCTCGACCCCCTACGTCGTCGACCTCGCGGATCCGCGCGCCGCCGACCCCGATCTCGCCGGGGCCAAGGCGGCCAACCTGGCCCGGTGCGCGGCCGCCGGGCTCCCGGTGATGCCAGGTCTGGTCGTGACCACCGCCGCCACGGGTCGCTGGCTGCCCGGTGAGCCGGTCCACCCGGACGTCCTGGCCGCCCTCGGGCCGGCGCTGGGCGCGCTGTGGGCACGCCACCCCGGACCGCTCGTCGTCCGGTCGTCGTCGACGCTGGAGGACGCCGAGCACTCGTCCCTGGCCGGACAGTTCCGCTCGGTCCTCGGCGTCTCCGGGTGGGAGCGGGCCGTCGAGGCGGTCGCCGACGTGCGCAGCTCCGCGGCGCACGTGCCGCTGCCCGGCGCCGGTGCCGGGCCCATCGCCGTGCTGATCCAGCCGCAGGTCGCGGCGGTCCGGGGCGGCGTGCTCTTCGGTGTCGATCCGGTCGGTGGCGAGCGCCGGCGGCTCGCGGTCGAGGTGGCACCCGGCACGCCCGACGACCTGGTCAGCGGCAGGACGGCGGCCGCGCACCTGATCCTGTCGCGCCGGGGCCGGCGGATCTCCGCCACCGGCGGCGGCGCCACGCTGTCCCGTCGCGAGCAGCGGGCGCTGGCCCGGATCGCCACCCGGGTCGCCCGGCTGTTCGGCCGCGCCCAGGACGTCGAGTGGGCGGTCGACGCCACCGGCGCGCTGTGGGTGCTGCAGAGCCGTCCGGTCACGGCGGTGGCCGACGCCCCCGCCGGCCCGATCTTCGGACCGGGGCCGGTGGCGGAGACCTTCCCCGAGCCGCTGCGCCGGCTGGAGGTCGAGCTCTGGCTCGATCCGCTGGGGGCGGGGATCGCCCGTGCCCTCCTGGTCACCGGCGCCGTGCCGGCCCATTGGGTGGCGGCCTCGCCGGTCGTCCGGGCCGTCGACGGGTGGGCGGCGGTGGACCTCCACCTGCTCGCGGGCGAGCGGTCCCGGGGCCGCCGCTGGCTGCCGCTGCCGGGCCTGCGCCGGTTGGCCGCCGCCTGGCGGGTCGGCCGGCTGCGCGCCGCGCTGCCGGGGCTGGCGGCCGACTTGGCGGACCGGGTGGACGTCCACCTGTCCGACGTCCCGCCGCTGGCGCAGCTCGGCGACGCCGACCTGGTGAACGTGCTCGCCAACGCGGCGGACGACCTGGTGGCCGTGCACGGCTACGAGGTGCTGGCCGGCATGCTGCTGGGCGACGAGCCCGGGACCACACCGGCGGAGGTCGTTGCGCTGGCCGTGCTGGCCCGGGCCCGCGGCGACGGTCGCGACGACGCGGCGATCCTGGCGACCGATCCCGTCACGCTGGCGCTGGTTCCGCCCCGGTTCGGCGGGACCCGCTCCCTCCCGGACCCGTCCCCCGGGCCCTCACCGGCGGCCGGCACGGATGCAGGGCTGGGTGCGCGGGATGCGCTGCGGCTCCGGGCCCGATGGCTGCAGGAGCTGAGCGCGCGGGCGATGGCCGAGCTGGGCGAGCGGCTCGTGGCCGCGGGTCGCCTGACCCGCCGCGAGCTGGTGCGTGACCTCGGCCTCGCCGAGCTCCGGACCGCGGTGGTGGGGGGACCGCTGCCGGCCGACGTCGAGCGGCGCGCCGCCCGCCCGCCCGGCCCGCCGCTGCCCGCCGCCTTCCGGCTCACCCCGACCGGCCGGGTCATCGCGGCCGGGCGCGCGGGCGCCCCGGCCGGCCTGGGCGCCGGCGGGGGGCGCGCCGTCGGGCCGGCCCGGCACATCCCGCCGGCGGGTGCGGTGCGGTCGGGCGACGTGCTGGTGGTGGCGACGCTCGACCCCGGCCTGGCCGCCGTCCTCCCGGACCTGGCGGGGCTGGTGGCCGAGACGGGGAGCGCCTTGTCGCACCTGGCCATCGTGGCCCGCGAGCTGGGCGTGGCGACGGTGGTGGCGGTGCCGGACGCCCGGCGGCGGTTCCCTCCAGGTGCGCGGCTCCTGGTGGACGGCCGCACCGGCGAGGTCCGCCGGCTCGACGGTGGCGAGGAGGCGGCCGTCGGCGAGGCGTTCGACGGCGGCGACGCGTTCGACGGCGACGAGGCGAGCGACCGCGACGAGGAGGAGGTCCGGTGACCACCTGGCTGATCCGTCACGTCCCGCGCCTGCTCACGGTGGCCGTGCTGGCGGGGTCGGGCGTCTACGTCCTCGTCTACCTCTACCGCTGGCAGTGGAACCGGGCGCTGATCTCGGCGGTGTTCTTCCTGGCGGCCGAGATCGCCTTGGTGGGCTCGACGGTGATCCGCGAGGTCCGGGCCCTCGCGTCGCGGATCGAGGCGGTCGACGAGCCGGCGGAGCGCCGGCTCCATGCCCGGCTCGGGGCGGCCGCCGCCCGGCCGGCCCGGTCGTTCGCGTGGTTGCGCGACACCCCGAAGGCGGGAGTGGGGGTGTTCGTGCCGGTCCTGCTCGGCGCCGGGGTGATCCTGTCGGCGCTGGCGTTCGTCGTGGAGCGGCTGGCGGGTGCGGTGGCCCACGGCACCGCCGACCGCAGCACCGCCGGGCTACTCGTGTCGCTGGAGCCGGCCGCCCACGGCCTGCTCGGCCGCCCGGGCAGGCCGCGTCCGGCGGCGACCACGGGGGTGCGGGCGGGCGGCATGGCCGCCGTCGCAGGCCGGATCGTCGTGATCGGTGTGCTGGTCCTGACCGTCGGCGCCGCCATCGACCTGCTGGCCGACGTCACCCAGAGCCGCCCGTCCTCGGCCGCGAGCGGCACGGCCACAGTGATCGAGCTGAGCATCGACCAGCGGCGCGACCGCCCCCTGGTCGAGACCGCCGAGGCGCTCGGCAGCGCGTGCCTGGCCACGCTGGGCTCCCGCCCGGAGCTCGCTGCGGTGTCGGTCGTCGACGGGGGCCGCGTGCGCATCGAGGTCGAACCGGTCGCGACCGACCTGCAGCGGCGCCGGTTCGTCGGCTGCCTCGAGGACACGACGCTCGCCTTCGTCCAGGCCCGGGTCACGAGCTGGGGCACGCTGACGCGGGAGTCGGACGTGGGTCGGGGGTGACGCCGGCGACGCTACGCCAGGGTCACGAGGGACTCGATGTCGTAGTGCTCGAACGCCGCCGCGAAGCGCCGCAGGAGGGCGCGCTGGGCGTCGTCCATCGGCCCTGACCGGTCGGCCGAGGGCTGGGCGGCCGCGAGGTTCGCCCGGGCACGCTGGAGCGCGCTGTTGACGGACGCCACCGTGGTGCCCAGCAGGTCTGCGACCTCGGCCGCCGTCCAGCGCAGGACCTCGCACAGCAGCAGCACCGACCGCTGCCGCGGGGGCAGGTGCAGCAGGGCGGCGCCGAGCGCGAGGCGGACCGACTCGTGCGCGACGGCCCGGTCGAGCGGATCGTCCGCCGCGGGCGACGGATGCGTGCAGAGGACGGCGGTGCCCTCGCCGCCCCCGCCGGTCGCGGTACCGGCGGCGGTCCACGCGGCCGGATCGGCGGGGCGGGCACGTCGCTGCGTGGCCTGCAGCATGTCGAGGCACACGTTCGTGGCGATGCGGTACAGCCAGGTCCGCAACGACGAGCGGCCCTCGAACCGGTCGAAGGAGCGCCATGCCCGCACCAGGGTCTCCTGCACGGCGTCGTCGACCTCCGACCCGGAGCCCAGCAGCCGACGGCAGTGGGCGGCGAGCTCGGACCGGTGCTGCTCCAGACGGTGCCCGAGCTGTGCCGACGCGAGCACCGGGTCGACGGGGTCGGCGGTCATGAGGTCGCTCATGCCGGGACGTCCCCGTGCGGGCCCGGCCCGGGGGCCGGTGCGTCGAGGGCAGGTCCCAGCGAGCGGGCGAGGTCCCGGGCGATCGGCTCCGCCGCACTCGCGGCCAGGGGGGCGGCAGGGTGGTGCGCCAGGCCGGGGCAGCGCAGCACGTCGACGTGCACCCCGGCCCGCCGGAGCAGGGCGGCGTACCTGTGCCCGTCGTGGGCGCCCGGATCGTCGTCGCCCGCGACGATCACCGTGGCCGGCGCGACCCCCGCCAGCCCCCGGGGGTGCACGGCCGGAGGTCGGGCGGCGGCCGCCGTGGCCGGGGCCGGCCACATGCCCAGATCCGGCCGGATCAGCACCTGCCGGCCCAGGGGCGGCCATCCCTCGGCGTGAGCCTGCAGCGCGACCGCGGCGGCGAACCGGCTGCCGACCGCGTCACCGGCGACCACGAGCCGTCCGGGAGCCGCGCCGAGCTCGGCGGCGTGGTCCGCAGCCCACCGCGTGGCGGTCACCGCGTCCTCGGACCGGCCCGCGTCCTCAGACCGGCCCGCCTCGGAGGGTTCCCGGGCGGGTCGGCCGCGGACGGCCAGCACCACGACACCCAGGTGCCGGCAGAGCGCCCGGCACAGCGGATCGGCGGCATCGGGGCGGCCGGCCCCGGTGCCGCCGGGCACGAGCACGAGGAGTGCCGGGGGGCGCCCGGCGCCGGTGGGTGCCGGCCAGTGGACGCGGGTCGCCTGGGGCCCGGCGCGGCCCCGCAGCTGCACGTCGGCGACCACGTCAGGCGTGGGGTGCGGCCGGGGCGTGGGCCGGGGCCGGGGCCGGGGCGATCGGGCGGTCATGGGGGCACCGTCGCACCGGTGCCCCCGTGAAGGGAAAGGCCGAGTGTGCATCGCCGCGGTGCGCCGAACGCATCACCAGGTCCGGTCCCGGCGGAGCACAATGGCGGCATGGACGACGGCCCCGCCACCGAGCCGGGCAGGGTGCTCCCGCTGCCCCCGGCGCCCGACGGGATCGAGCTGCGTCACCTGCGCGCGTTCGTCGCGGTGGCCGAGGAGCTCAACTTCGGTCGGGCCGCCTCGCGCCTCTACCTGTCGCAGCCCGCGCTGAGCAGGCAGATCCGCAGTCTCGAACGCCACGTCGGTTGCGACCTGCTGCGGCGCTCGACCCACGGCGTGGAGCTCACCCTCGCCGGGGACGCGCTCCTCGACCGGGCCCGCGACCTGCTGCACGGGGTCGACGACGCCGTCTCGGCGACGCGGGCGATCGGGGGCGAGGTCGCCGGGCGCCTGGCCAGGATGTGGGAGCCGGTCAGCGACCTCGCCACCGGGGACACCGACCTGCAGGCCCTGCGCGACGCCAACGAGTCCCTGCACGCGCAGTTCCCGCCGCCGTCCGAGACCACCGTGCGGTCGGTCAACACCGGGGGCGTGCCGTCCCTGCTGGTGCGGGGAGACCCCGAGCGTGCCCCCACGATGCTGTTCCTGCACGGTGGCGGCTATGTCTCGGGCTCGGCGTTCGGCTACCGGCACCTGGCGGGCGCCCTCGCGCTGGCCGGCGACTGCTGCCTGGTGGTCCCGGAGTACCGGCTGGCACCCGAGCACCCGTTCCCCGCCGCGGTCGAGGACGCGCTGCGGGCCTACCTCTGGATGCTCGACGGCGGCACGCCGCCGGACCAGGTGACGTGCGCGGGCGACTCGTCGGGTGGCGGGTTGGCGCTCTCCGTGCTGATCAGGCTCAAGCAGGAGCAGGTGCCCCTGCCGGGTGGCGTGGCGCTGTTCTGCCCCGGTGTCGACCTGACCTTCGAGCACCTGGACGGGTTGGCCGAGGACCCCGCGCCGACGCTGTCCCTCGACCAGCTCCGCAGCTTCGCCGCGTCGTATCTCGCCGGCCATCCGACCGACGACCCCGTGGTCAGCCCGCTGGTCGCCGACCTCACCGGGCTGCCCCCGATGCTCATCCAGGGCGGCACCGGCGACATCATCGTCTCCGACGCCCGCCGGCTCGCGGCGCGTGCCCGCGAGCACGGGGTCGACGTCCGGCTCGAGCTGTACCCCGCCGACACGCACGACTTCCAGGTGTTCTGGTCGTTCCTCCCCGAGGCCGCCGACGCCCTCAGGCAGGCCGGGAACTTCGCCCGCGACGTCCGGACCGGCCGCGAGGTGCGCCGGTCGTCCTAGTGTCCTTCCAGGACACTGGAGGCCGAGCGGGTACGGCGTCCGCTCGAGTCCTAAGCACCAGCTCCACAGCTCGGCCGACCGGCAGCGCAGCACGGTGACACGCGCCGGCGTGACCTATCCGCTCGAGTCCTACGCGTGGGGATTTGGCGTGGAAGCACCAGCTCGACAGCTCGGCCGCCGGGCAACGCAGCACGGGTGCACGCGCCGACGTGACCTTTCCGCTGGTCCTCAGTGCCGCAGCCGGCCGCGCCCGGCCGGGCCGGCGGGCGCGGGCGCGTCACTAGGGTGGCGCAGGTGGAACCCGCGCCGTCCTCGCCCGGCTCGCGCTGGAGCGTGCTGTCCTGGGGATCCGTCGGCTCGGCGCTGTCGGCCGGCTCGGTCGGCTCGGTGCTGTCGGCCGGATCGCTGCTCTCCCTGGGGTCGCTGTTCTCCATCGGGTCGGCCGGGTCGATCCTGTCGATCGGGTCCGCAGGCTCGATCCTGTCGATCGGGTCGGCGGGGTCGGTCCTGTCGATCGGGTCGGCGGGATCGATCGGGTCGATCGGCTCGGCCGGCTCGATCCTGTCGATCGCGGGGCGACATGCCGTGCGGGCCGTGCTCGCCGCGGACGACCCGGCGGTGCCCGGCCGCGCCGCCGGCCGCCGGTCGGCGGTCGCCGGTCTGCTCGACCTCGCGGTCGGTCGCCGACTCCGGCCGGGTCGACGCTGAGCCGCACCGCGACCGGCGCCCCGGTGCGTCTGACCGGCCGGGTGGTGGGTACCATCGTGGGGTTCCGGACCAGGCGGGGAGGCCGCAGGACGATGGTGGACACAGACCGGTTCGCGACGACCTTCGCCATGCTCGACAAGGACGGCGACGGCCTGGTCTCCGCGTCGGAGTTCAAGGAGATGATGGCCACCCTCGGCGTGACCTTCACCGACGAGACCGCCGCCCGGGCCATCGGGATGATGGACTCCGACGGCGACGGCCTCGTGTCCCTGGAGGAGCTGGCGGCCTACATGAGCTCGCCGGCCGCCCCGCGGCCGCCGGCGTCCTGACCGGCCGCCGGGGGGCAGCCGGCGCGGCGCCCGCGGGTCAGTTGCCGAAGTCCCAGCCGGACTCCGAGTCGCGGTAGCGGCCGAGCACGTTCTTGGCCATGAGGATGCGGTGCACCTCGTCGGGCCCGTCGGCCAGGCGGAGGGTCCGGGCCCCCTGGTACATCGCCGCCAGCGGCAGGTCGCCGGACACCCCGGCGGCGCCCCAGACCTGGATGGCCCGGTCGACCACCCGCTCGTAGGCGGCGGGCACGAACACCTTGATGGCCGAGATGTCGGTGCGGGCGTCCTGGTCGGCCGCCATCTTCTCGGCACAGTTGATGGTCATCAGCCGGGCGGCCTGGATGTCCATGTACGAGTCCGCGATGAACCCCTGGATGAACTGCTTGGACTCGAGCGGCCCGCCGTGCACCTGGCGGGTGAGCGCCCGCTCGACCATGAGGTCGAACGCCCGCCACATCTGCCCGAGCGAGTTCATGCAGTGGTAGACGCGCCCCGCCCCCAGGCGGTCCTGGGCGGCCTGGTGGCCGGAGCCCCGCGCCCCCAGCGCGTTGTCGAGCGGCACCCGCACGTCGTCGTAGATGATCTCGCAGTGGTCGCTGTCGCGGCCCCAGACGTTGATGCCGCGCACGATGTTCACGCCCGGGGTCGCCGACGGCACGATGATCTGGGTCATCGCCGCGTTGCGGTCGGCGCCGCCCGCCACGTCCTCGGTGCGGCACATCACGATGAAGAAGTCGGCCTTCAGGCCGTTGGACGTGAACCACTTGTGGCCGTTGATGACCCACTCGTCGCCGTCGCGGCGGGCGGTCGTCTTCAGCGAGCGGGGATCGGACCCGGGCTGGTCGGGCTCGGTCATCGAGAAGCCCGACTGCATCGTCCCGTCGATGAGCGGGAGCAGCCACCGCCGCTTCTGCTCCTCGGTGCCGTACCGGACGAGCAGCGTCTGGTTGCCGGAGTTGGGGGCCACGATGCCGAATAGCGACGCGGCGCCCGCGGCGTAGGCGAGCACCTCGTACGTGTAGGCCAGCTCGAGGAAGTCGAGCCCGGCCCCGCCGTACTCCTCGGGCAGGTGCGGGGCCCACAGGCCGGCTTGGCGCACCTTGGCCCGCACCTCGCCGCGCATCTTGGCGGGGAGGTCACGTTCCGCCTCGGTGAGGTGCACGCCGCCGCGCACGTCGGCCCAGAGCATGTTCTCGTGGGGCAGGATCTCCCGGTTGACGATGTCGGCCGTCAGAGCCCTGACCTGGTTGATCCGCTCGGACACCGTGGGGATCGGTTGGACGTTCATCTGCCGCACGGACGCGCTCCTCATCGCCGGTTGCCGACGACCGTACGCAGCCCCCGCCCATCCGGGGCAGGGCCGAAGGTCCGTAATCCCGGCCTCGGCGACGCATGCGGGCGGGGCGCTAGTTGGGCGCTAGTTGCGCCTGGCGCGGGCCCGGCGCTTGCCCTCGTGCATGGCCTGGACGCGGGCGACCGGGATGGCGTGGCCCTCGGCCACGAGGTCGGCGCTCAGGCGCTGGGGCGCGGGCATCTGTGCCGCCCAGGCGTCGCGGTCGCCCAGGTGGTCGAGTGCCGTGTGCAGGGTGAAGTCGGCGGGGGTCACGTCGTCGAGGGCGTCCCAGCCGACCGGGAACGAGACGGGCACACCCGGCCGGGCCCGCGGGCTGTACGCCGCGACGACCGTGGCCCCGCCGACCCGCGTCGAGTCGACGAACACCTTGCCGCCCCGGTCGTCCTTCATGAACGCGGTGGTGGCGATGCCGGGGTCGAGCCGCTCGGCCCTCGCGGCGAGGGCGCGGGTGGCCGCCGCCGCGTCCTCCGGTGGCACCTCGTCGGCGACCGGCACGAACACGTGCACCCCCTTGGCGCCGCTGGTCTTCACCGCACCTTCGAGCCCGGCGTCGGCCAGCGCCTGGCGGACGAGGTGGGCCGCCCGGACCGCGGCCCGGAAGGCGTCGGGCTCGGGCGGGTCGAGGTCGAGCACGAGATGGGTCACGCGCTCCGGCCGGTCGGCCCGGGTGAGGGTGGGGTGGTACTCCACGGCCCGCTGGTTGGCGAACCACAGCAGGGTGCGGCGGTCGTTGCACAGCGCGTAGGAGACCTCCCGCTTCGAGGTCTCGGCCCACAGCCGCACCGTGCGCACCCACGACGGGGTGTACTTCGGGACGTTCTTCTGCATGAACGCGTCCTGGCCGCGGTGGACCCGGATCACCGACAGCGGCCGGTCCTCCAGCGCCGGGATGATCCGGTCGCGGATGCCGTCCAGGTAGTCGACGAGATCGCGCTTGGTCGCCGCCGCACCGTCGAACAGCGGCCGGTCGAGGTTGGTCAGCGACACGCCGTCGCGGGACTCGTCGCTCTTGCCGCTCATCGCCGCGACGTTACCGACAGATGCGCCGCACCGTCCGTGGCGGCCCGGGGAGCGACGGCCGCCGCCGGGGCGGGCGGGACGTCCCGCGGCCGCCGGCCGGCCGCCGCGGGACGTCGACGCCGGTCGGCGGGGATCAGCCCTCCGGGATCTTCTCCCACCACTGGCACCACCACTCGGCCCCGACGAGGATCCGCAG
This sequence comes from Acidimicrobiales bacterium, assembly GCA_035693765.1. Lineage (GTDB taxonomy): Bacteria > Actinomycetota > Acidimicrobiia > Acidimicrobiales > VFJN01 > ZC4RG19. Next base: position 238 of record DASSGC010000785.1, on the reverse strand, counting down.
CTTCTGATGCCAGCAGTACGAGATGTCGGCGGTGTTCTCCAGGTAGTAGAGGCAGTTCTCGCACTTCTCCTCGCCCGACGGCCGGCCCTTGAGCACTGCGTTCGAGGCGAGGTGCCGCAACTCGATCGACAGGCGTTCGTCGATCTCCTTCGGTTCCGGTTCGGGGATGACGTAGTCGGACATCAGCCGGGGATACCTCTCGCTCGGGGACACATGGGTCGCGCCAGGCTGTCAGACG
>DASSGC010000784.1:0-2334 GCA_035693765.1 Acidimicrobiales bacterium | reverse complement strand
CGCCTCCGCCGGGCTACGGCAGTCCCAGCACACCACCACCATCCCCCGGCTACGGCAGTCCGGCCGCACCCGCGCCGTCCCCGGGCTACGGCAGCCCCAGCACACCGCCGCCGTCCCCGGGCTACGGCAGTCCCGGTGCGCCTCCGCCGGGCTACGGCAGTCCCGGTGCGCCCCCGCCGGGCTCCGGGGGTGGCTGGGGTCCGGCCCCGGGCTACGGCGGTCCGGGCGCGGCGCCCGGGTACGGCGCCCCCACCGGCGCCGGGCCTGCGCCCGGGCAGCGCTGGCCGCCGGGCTACGGCGGGGCGTCCGCCCCGTTCGTCGTCCGGCACCGTCCCGGGATCGGCCTGATCGTCGGCCTGCTCGGCCTGCTCGGCATCGTCCTCGCCCACACGTCGCTGCCCTGGATCAGCGAGGACGGGGTCGAGGTGACGTTCTCCGACATCCGCGACGCGTTCGCCGGCGACGGCGGCGGCGCCCCGAGCGGCGCGACGCCCACGGTGACCGTCCCGGAGGTGTCGTTGCCGCCCGGCGTCACGCTGCCCCCGGGCGCCCCCCCGGCCGGCCAGGTCGTGACGCCCCCGGCGGCCCCCGCCGGCAGCGCCGGCGACGAGCTCGAGTACCTCGAACGGTACGCCGGTTGGGTCTGGTACGTCGTCCTCGGGCTGGGGCTGACCGCCGTGCTGTCCGGCACCCTGCTCGTGCCCCGCGACCGGGCGGCGCGGGTGGCCACCGGGTTCCTGGCAGGCGGCCTGCTCGGCGCGGTCGCCAGCCTGGCCGACCGCGACGGCGAGGTCGCCCACCGGGTCGCCGGCGCGTTCGGCGCGATCGGGGCCGGCACCCTCTGCGGGTTCGCGGTGGCCGACGTGTTCCCCGACAAGGGCGGGCCGTCGCCGGCCGCCGGCGTGTGGGCGGGCATCGGCGGGCTGCTGCTGGTGCTGCTCGGCTGCGTGCTCGGCACCCGGACCGAGCGGGTCCCGGCGGGCCGGTGACGGTCACCGCGGGCCGGCAGCCCGACCACGACGACCCCGGCGACGTCTGGCCCCGCGACGCGCTCGCCGCGGTGTTCGGCGACGACGTGGCCGGCCTGGCCCTGGTCCGCATGCTGATCGCCCACCCCGACTGGGTGCACCGGCGGGTCGACACGCTGGAGTACCGCGACGACACCACGTTCCGCCGCCGCCAGAGCGTCCACTTCACGGTGCCGGCGGCCGCGCCCCGCATCCGGGTGAGCGAGGCCCGCTTCCGGCTCGTCCCGCTGACCACGCTGTGCAAGGAGACGCTGGTCAACTTCGACTGCCGCGATGAGTCGGGCACGGCGCTGCCGGTGCTCACCCGCGAGCACCAGGGCCTGCTGGTGCTGCGGGGCATGACGGCATGGGCCGAGGACATCGCCGGCGGGCGGCTGGCCGCCGACGTCGCCGACGAGATGGCGGCCTGCCTCACCGGCGACGAGGTCGAGCGGGCGGGCGCCCGGGCCGCGTTCGCCGCCGGCGGGGGCCAGCGCGACCTGCTGCGGGCCGACGCCTTCTTCTCCCTGCTGCTCGAGCGCCTGACCGACCAGTTCGTGCTCGTCACCATGGTCGACGACCCGCCGGGCACCCAGCGCATCGTCAAGTTCGCCTACGAGGAGCTGTGCGAGCTGGCCACCGAGCCGTGGCCGCGGGCGCCGCTCGCGGCGTTGTGCTGGATCCCCCGCCAGGCGGCCACCGCCGCCGAGAGCCTGTTCAGCGCCGAGAGCTACCACTTCGAGGCCGACCTGCCGGCCGGGGTCGACGTGCCGGTGGCGAGCCTGTGGGTCGGGCCGGGACCGGACGACCTGGCGTGCGTCGACGTCGATCCCGGCGACCACCTGCGCATCGCCCTGCGGTCGCCGGGCTACGACCGGGGGGTCGCCGAGGTGCGGTGGTCGCTGCGCCCGGCCCGGCGGGGCTGGCTGCGGGCGGCCTGGTTCGCCACCACCGTGGCGGCGGTCAGCCTGGCGGTGGGAGCGTGGCGGCTCGACACGATCACCGCGGACTCGTCGTCCGGTACCCGCACCGAGCTGGCGGCGGCGGTGATCCTGGCCGTCGTCGGCGCCCTCGGCGGCCTGGTGGCCCGCATCGAGGAGCACCCCCTCGTGACCCACATCCTGGCCTGGCCCCGGCGCCTGGCCGCGGTCGCCGCGATGCTGCCGCTGGTGGCCGCGAGCAGCCTGGTCGTCGGCCCGGCGGGTGCGGCCCGGCACGGCCTGTGGATCAGCTCGGCTGTGGTGGCCGGCCTGATCGCGGCCGCGTTCACGGTGGCGTTCGTCCGTCCCGCCACCGCCGCGGATCGTCCGCCGGTCGACCCCCGGGC
>DASSGC010000783.1:0-8915 GCA_035693765.1 Acidimicrobiales bacterium | reverse complement strand
CGGCAGGCCGTCCGCTGGACGGGTGCCGGGCTGGTGGCGCTGGCCGTGCTCGTGCCCTCGGCCGCCGCGGCGCGCACCGAGCCCGACACGTCGTTCATGGGCAGCGGGCTGTCCGACCAGGTCGGGCAGGTCGTCGGGCCGGTCACCGACGCCATCGAGGGCGGCGAGGTGCCCGGCGGGCCCGACGGCACGTTCCTCGTCACCTGGACCGACCCGGTCAACCTCGGCGGGCAGGGCCAGGGCCTGATGCTCGAGCTGGAGCGGGCCGGCTACGACGTCAGGGCGCCGGAGCAGATGCGGCTGGGCGTCCGCGACCACCGGGTGGCCGAGCCGGGCGAGACCGACGCCGAGATCCACCTGGCGGTGGGCGACGACGCCATCGCGCAGTCACGTGCCGAGCCCGGCGCCACCGAGATCGCGTACCACGACCCCCGCACCCCGGCCCAGCGGGCGGAGCACGAACGGCTGAAGGACGAGCTGGCCGCCGCCCTCACCGACGCCGGCCTGACCGACCTGGTGCCGATGATCGACACCAACCTCTACGCCGTGACCGGCGATCCCCGCGTCCCGCAGGACCTCGCCCTGCTCATGTACATCGTCGGCACGGGGCCGGTGCCGCTCGCCGTGTTCGCGGAGGAGCCCGGCCCGTGACCACGGCGGGCCCGCGCGCCGGCGCCACGGACGCGCCGGCCCCTGGCCCGGCGGCCGGACCGGACGCCCCCGAGGCGTCCGCACCCGACGCGGCCGGCACCGGCACCGCCGGCACCGCGGCGCCGGGCGCGGCGGCCGGGCGGCCGTGGTGGCGGCGCCCCGGGATCGTGGGTGCGGCGGCGCTGGCGGTGCTGGCCGTCCCGCTGGTCGTGGCGCTGGGCGTGCTGCGCCAGCCGCGCTGGTACCCGCTGCTCGACCTGGCCCAGGCCGAGATGCGGGTGCGGGACGTCGGCACCGCTCACCCGCCGCTGGTGGGGGCGGCGGGGCGCATCGAGGCGTTCGGCCACCGGGGCAGCCACCCCGGCCCGGTGGCGTACTGGGCGTTGCGGCCGGTGTACACGCTGCTCGGCGACACGGCGTTCGGCCTGCAGGTGGCGACGGCCACGGTCAACCTGGTGGCGCTCGGCCTCGCGCTGTGGATCGCCCGGCGCCGAGGCGGCGTGCGCCTCGTGCTGGCGGTGGCGGCGCTGGCGGTGGTGGTGTGCCGGCTGTACGGCGCCGACCAGCTCACCGAGGCGTGGAACCCGTACATGGCGCTGCTGTGGTGGCCGGTGTTCCTGCTGGCCGCGTGGTCGGTGCTGTGCGACGACCTCGCCCTGCTGCCGGTGGCGGTGTTCGCCGGCTCGTGGTGCCTCCAGGGCCACAACTCCTACCTCGGCCTGGTGGGGGGCGTGGGCGCGGGACTGGCCGCCGTGCTGGCCGTGACGGCTTGGCGGCGGCGCCGCGACCGCGCCGCGCTCCGCCGGCTCGCGGGCTGGACCGCCCTCGCCCTCGGGGTGGGGGTCGTCGTGTGGCTGCCGCCCGTCGTGGAGCAGCTGACCCGCGAGCCGGGCAACATATCGATCGTCGTGGAGCACCTGCGCCACCCGGCCGAGGAGCCCATCGGCGCCCGGCGAGGGCTCGAGCTGCTCGGCGTGCACCTCGACGTCTGGCGGCTCGTCCGCAACCAGCCCGGGACGTCGGGATCCGCCGTGCCGGCGGTGCTGCTGCTCGCCGCGTGGCTGTCGTCGGTCGTGGTCGCCTGGCGGACCCGGGCGGCGGCCGCCCTGCTCCGCCTCGACGCGGTGCTGGGCCTGGTGCTGGTGCTGAGCGCGGTGTCGGTCAGCCGGATCTTCGGCGAGGTGTGGTTCTACCTGGCCCTGTGGGCGTGGGGGACGACGGCCCTGATGGTGCTGGCCATCGCCTGGACCGCCGGCCACGCGCTGGCCCGGTGGCGGCCCGACCTCGGGGCCACGGCCCGCCGGGTCGCGCCCGCCGCGGGGGCGGCGGTGCTCGTCGCCGGGGCGGCCGCCTTCACCTGGGACGCCGCGCACACCGACGTGCCGGTCGCCGAGCAGTCCCGGATCGTGGCGGCGGTGGCGCCTGCCACGCTCGACCTGCTGGCGGGCCCGGACGCGCCGGGCGGCGGTGCGGACGGGCGGTACCTGGTCACCTGGAGCGATCCCGTGGGCCAGGGCGCGGCGGGCCAGGGCCTGCTGCTGGAGCTGGAGCGTCACGGGTTCGACGCCCGCGGCCCGCTGGTCGACGAGGTGGCGCTACGCCCCCACCGGGTCACGGCGCCGGGCGACACCACCGCCGAGGTGCACATGGCGGTGGGCGCCGACATCGCCCGCTGGCGGGAGGACCGGCCCGACGCCCGGGAGGTCGCCTACGTCGACGGCCGCAGCGCGGCCGAGCGGGCCCGCTACGCCGCGCTCCGGGCCGACCTCGTGGCCGCGCTCGACGCGGCCGGGCGCGGCGACGCCGCCGTCGACGTCGACGACCGACTCGTGGCCCTGGCCTTCGATCCGACCGCGACCCCGGAGATCAAGGACCTCGTCAACGCCATGGCCACCCTGGGGCAGCCGGCGGCGGTCTTCGTCACTGAGCAGGTCACCGGCACCTGACGGGACGGGCGGCGGCCGGGCTCGGACCGGCCGATCATCCGGCCACGCCCACCACCTGAACCGGGTCGGCACGATCGCGCCCGGCGCGATCTCGCCGACCCGGTTCACGGGCCCGGCGCGGGGTGGCGCGTGGCGAGCGTCACACGCCCCGCCCACCGGCCACGGTCAGTGCTCTGACCTGCGATCGGCTAACCTGTCCGGACCCTCGGTGGGGGCCCGGGCAATGGCGCCCGCTTCGCCTCAGTGACGATGCGGATGCCCCCCGATGCAGTGCCCGACCCTGGGACGAGGCGCGGACCTGGCGGAGAACCGCCCGGCCGTGATCTGGTCCCCCCGCCGGCGGCCTCCGCCGGCCTGTACCCCGGTAGGAGGATGTGCGCGTGCTTCCCCCCACGACCCGCGAGCTCGACGCCTGTGGCATCGGATTCGTCGCCGACGCCCAGGGTCGCTCGTCCCGGGCCATCGTCGCCGCCGCGCTGCGGGGCCTGGCCTGCGTGAAGCACCGGGGAGCGGTGGCCGCCGACGCCCGCACCGCCGACGGCTCAGGCCTGCTGTCCCCGATCCCGCAGGCGCTGTTCGGCGAGGCCACCGGGGTCGCCATGCTGTTCGTCCGGGGCGACGACCCGCGCCCGGCCTTCGAAGCCGCCGCGGCCGAGGAGGGCCTCGTGGTGGTCGACTGGCGGGAGCCGCCGGTCGACGCCAGCGCCCTCGGTGACCTGGCCCGCGAGACCGCACCCCGCATCGTCCAGGCCCTGTTCCGCGGCGGCGACCAGGGCGACGCCACCGGCAACGGCGACCGGATCGAGGCGGAGCGCCGGGCCCTGCGCCTGCGCCGCCGGGTCGAGGCCACCACGAGCGGCACCTACGTGGTGTCGTGCTCGTTCCGCACCGTGGTCTACAAGGGCCTGTCGCCCGCCGACGCGCTGGCCGACTTCTACCTCGACCTCCACGACGAGCGGTTCGCGGCGCCGTTCGCCATCTTCCACCAGCGCTTCTCGACCAACACGCTGTCGACCTGGGAGCGGGCCCAGCCGTTCCGCACGCTGTGCCACAACGGCGAGATCAACGCGCTGTGGGGCAACGAGAACCGCATGCGGGGCCGGGCCGAGCTGGGGACCGAGGCCGTCGGGCTCGGGCCCGAGGATCTGTTCCGGCCGGTGCTGTCGCTCGACGACTCCGACTCCGGCAAGCTCGACTCGGTCGTCGAGCTGCTCATGCGGGCGGGGCGCGACCCCCGCCACGTGATGGCCATGGTCATGCCCGAGGCCTGGGAGAACGTCCGCGACCTCGACCCCGAGGTCCGGGGGTTCTACCGCTACCACTCGGCGCTCATGGAGCCGTGGGACGGCCCGGCCGGCCTGGTGTTCACCGACGGCGTCGGCGTCGGCGCCCGGCTCGACCGCAACGGCCTGCGCCCGCTGCGCTACCAGGTCTGCGAGGACGGCTTCGTCGCCGTGTGCTCGGAGGTCGGCGCCATCGACGTGTCCGGCCACGGCCAGGTGCAGCGGGGACGGCTCGGCCCCGGCCAGATGCTGTTCGTCGACCCCACTCGGGGCTTCCTCGACGACCACGCCTGCAAGGAGCGCATCGCCGCCGGGGCCTCCTACTCCAAGTGGGCGGCCGACGGCTTCTACGGCCTGAACGCCGGCGAGGCGGCCCTCGAGGTGCCGGACGACCTGGTGTCCCGCCAGGCGATGCACGGCCTGACCAAGGAAGACCTGGCCATGGTCATCAAGCCGATGGCCAACGACGCCCACGAGCCCACGTTCTCGATGGGTGACGACTCGCCGCTCCCCAACCTGGCGCCCCGGGCCCGCCCGGTGAGCCACTACCTGCGCCAGCGGTTCGCCCAGGTGACCAACCCGCCGATCGACCCGCTCCGCGAGCGGTTGGTGATGAGCCTGCGCACGCTGCTCGGGCCACGCACCCCGCTGCTGTGCGAGTCGGCCGAGAGCGCCGAGCTGCTCACGTTGCGGTCGTTCTTCCTCTACCCGTCGGGCGTCGACAACCTCCGGGCAGCCGGCCAGGCACCGTGGCCGGTCGTCACGCTCGACGCCACCTTCGCGCTCGGCGAGGGCGCGGCCGGCCTGCGAGCCGCCGTCGACCGGCTCATCACCGAGGCCGTGACCGCCGTCGAGGGCAGGGCCGGCACGCTGGTGCTGGAGGCGACCGCGGCCGGCCCGGAACGGGCCCCGGTCCCGTCGCTGCTGTCGTGCGGCGCCATCCACCAGGCGCTCAGCGCGGCGCGCCTGCGGTCGCGCACTGCGCTGGTGGTCGTGGCCGACGACGTGTTCGACGTGCACGGCTTCGCCACGCTGCTCGGCTACGGGGCCGACGCGATCTGCCCCCGCACGGCCCTCGCCACCGTGGCGGCGGAGGCCGACCGGGTCGACGACAGCGACCTGACGAGCCCCGAGGCCCAGAGCCGCTATCAGGCGGCGGTCGAGGCGGGCGTGCTCAAGATCCTGTCGAAGATGGGCATCTCCACCGTCGACTCGTACCGCGGCGCGCAGATCTTCGAGGTCGTCGGCCTGGCCGCCGAGGTGGTGGAGGTGTGCTTCACCGGCACCCCCAACGTCGTCGGCGGCATCGGCTGGCAGGCACTGGCCGAGGACGTGCTGGCCCGCCACGCGGCGGGCTGGGGCGAGAAGGTCGACCTGGACTCGCCCGGCTTCTTCCGCGTGCGCAAGGGCGGCGAGCCGCACAACAAGGACAAGGACACCGTCCAGGCGCTCAACGACCTGACGCTGGTGCAGGAGAAGGACGGCGACGGGGTCGACCGCGGCATGCTGATCGCCCACCTGCTCCAGTCCGCCATCCGCTCGGAGTCGTCCGAGCGCTACGACGCGTTCGCCAAGCTGGCCAACGACCGCGCGCTCATCGAGCTGCACGACCTGCTGGAGCTGGTGCCGGCCGCGGAGCCGGTGCCGCTCGACGAGGTCGAGCCGGCATCGGAGATCGTGCGGCGGTTCTCGACCGGGGCGATGTCGCACGGCGCCCTGTCGAAGGAGGCCCACGAGACGCTCGCGCAGGCCATGAACCTGCTCGGCGGCATGTCCAACTGCGGTGAGGGCGGCGAGGACCCGTCCCGCTACAGGACCCGGGGCCTGGGGCGAGACGACAAGAACTCGAAAATCAAGCAGATCGCCTCGGGCCGCTTCGGGGTGACCCCCGCCTACCTGGCCCACGCCGACGAGCTGCAGATCAAGATGGCCCAGGGGTCCAAGCCCGGCGAAGGCGGCCAGCTCCCCGGGCACAAGGTGTCGGCCGAGATCGCCCGGCTGCGGCACACCCAGCCGGGGGTCGGCCTGATCTCGCCGCCGCCCCACCACGACATCTACTCGATCGAAGACCTGGCGCAGCTCATCTACGACCTCAAGCAGGTCAACGCCGCCCAGGTGTCGGTCAAGCTGGTGGCCGAGGACGGCGTCGGCACCATCGCGGCCGGCTGCGTCAAGGCGCTGGCCGACGTGGTCCACATCAGCGGCCAGAACGGCGGCACGGGCGCGAGCCCGCTGTCGTCGATCAAGCACGCCGGGCTGCCGTGGGAGCTGGGCCTGGCCGACGCGCAGCGGGCGCTCGTCGACAACGGGCTGCGCAGCCGGGTGCGCCTGCGGGTCGACGGCGGGTTCCTCACCGGCCGCCAGGTCATCATGGCCGCGCTGCTGGGCGCCGACGAGTACAGCTTCGGCACCGCGGCGATGATCGCCGAGGGCTGCATCATGCTGCGCGCCTGCCACCGCGACACCTGCAAGCCGGGCGTGGCCACCCAGCGACCCCACCTGCGGGCCAACTTCACCGGCACGCCGGAGGGCGTGGCGGCCTACTTCCTCTTCATGGCCGAGGAGGTGCGTGGCTACCTGGCCGAGCTGGGCGTGCGGACGCTCGACGAGGCGATCGGCCGGGTCGACCTGCTGCGCCAGCGGACGACGGGGAACACCCGGGCCGACGCCATGGACCTCACCCCGCTGCTGGCCCCGCCCGCGGCGCCCGGCGGGCCCCGCCGGTTCGTGGAGCGCGTGTCGCTCCAGGACCCGCGGGCCGACCTCGGTGACCGGTTGCTGGCCGACGCGTTCCGGCCGGTGTGGGACGGCGACGACGTCGACCTGGCCTACGAGATCCGCAACGCCGACCGGGCCATCGGCGCCTCGCTCGCCGGTGCCATCGCCCTGGAGTACGGCAGCCTCCCGCCCCGGGGCACCGCCCGGGTGCACCTGACCGGTACGGCCGGGCAGAGCTTCGCCGCGTTCCTGTCCCACGGCGTCGAGCTCGACCTCACCGGCGAGGCGAACGACTACGTGGGCAAGGGCATGGGGGGCGGCGTGGTCGTGATCCGCCCGCCTGCCAACGACGCGTCCGGGCTGCCGATCCTGGCCGGCAACACGTGCCTGTACGGGGCGACCGCCGGCGAGTTGTTCGTGGCCGGCGGTGTGGGCGAGCGGTTCGCCGTCCGCAACTCGGGCGCCACCGCGGTGGTGGAGAGCGCCGGCGACCACTGCTGCGAGTACATGACCGGCGGCACCGTCGTCGTCCTCGGGCCGGTGGGCTGGAACCTGGGCGCCGGGATGACCGGCGGGCAGGCGTTCGTGTTCGACCGTGACCACGAGCGGCTGATCTCGCGGCTCAACCCCGACCTGGTGGACGCCGTGCGTCCCGACACCGCCGCGCTCGACGAGGTGCGGTGGCTGGTCGAGCGGCACGCCGAGCTGACGGGCTCGGAGCGCGCCGCGGCGATGCTCGACCACTGGTCCAAGGCGGCGACCCAGGTGTGGCACGTGCTCCCCAAGAGCCAGGTGCGCCGCTTCGAGGAGCGCCAGGCCGGCACGGTCGTCAACGTGTGAGCCACGCCGCGGTGCGGGCCGGTCGCGACGGCGCACCGGCCCGACACCCTCGGTACGTGGTCTGACCACGCGGCGCGGTCGCGCTCCTGGGGAAACGGAGATGACACCGAACCACGCGGCCCCCGGGCCGACCGGGGCGGCGATTGGCTGTAGATTCGCCTGACGTCATGGCTGGGACCGCCCCTCTGATACCCGGTTGCCGCGACCTCTCCCTCATCGGGGAGCGTGTCGCGCGCAGCCTCTTCTCCGCCGTCAGCGAGCGGATCGACCGCGCCGTCACGGTGACGGTCTACCCGCCGCTGAGCGAGGGACGGACCTGGGCGGGGTTCGACCGCGCCGCCGCCGTCGCCCAGCAGCTCGGCGTGCACCCGAGCGTCATCACCATCCACGACTGGGGACACACCGACGACGGACGGCCCTGGATCGTCACCGACCCGCAGCCGGCCGAGGCCGTCGACACGATGCTCAAGCTGGACGGTCCGCTGGCGGTCGAGCGGGCGCTCCAGGTCGGCGTGCTGCTGGCGGGTGCGCTGGAGACGGCGCACCGGGCGGGCATCATCCACGGCGACCTGTCGCCGGCCCGGCTGGTGTTCGGCGGGCACGGCGAGCCGCTCCTGGCGGAGACGGGCCTGGCCGCGTTCGCCGTGTTCCCCGGGCTGAGCGCGCTCAACAACCCGGTGCGCTACCACGCGCCCCCGGAGGTGCTCGAGCGCGGCGAGGTCACGCCGGCGACCGACGTCTTCTCGCTGGCCACCACCGTGTACGCGCTGCTCGCCGGCCGGGCGCCGCAGGAGAAGCCGGCCGAGATCACCGACAGCAACGCATCGCTGCTGCTGCGCATCCTCCAGATGCAGGTGCCGCCGATCGAGCGGCCGGGGCTGCCGCCGGGGTTGATGGACGCGCTGCGGAGCCCGCTCGCCGCCGACCCCCACAAGCGGCCGCAGCAGGCGATCGAGCTGGCCTGGCTGCTCCAGGACGTGCAGCGCCGCGCCGGGCTGGCCGTGACCGAGCCGGTGGTCCTCGACCTGCACGACCTCCGGGGATCGCCGGGCGGCGGGCAACCCGGGACGGCACCGCGGCGCACGCCGGGTCCCGCTCGCCCGGGCGCCCCGATCGGCTTCTCGTGGAACGCACCGGCGACCGGTGCCCCGGAGACCACCGCAGCCGCGACGGGGCTGCCGTCACCGGCCCGCGGGCGCGGGCCCGGGGCCGGGGCCGGGGCCGGGGCCGGGGCGACCATCTTCCCCTTCGCCGAGGACGCCGGCCGGGCCGCCGCCGGCGCCGGCTCCTGGACGTCGTCACCGACCGGCAACGGCGCGCCGCCCGGGTTCCCGGGCTACGCCGGCGGGCCGACGACCGACGATGCCCCGTGGCCCCCGGCCCCCGCCACCGGCGACGGGCGGGCAGCGGTCGGCACCCCCTGGCCGCCGGACACCGACGCACCCGCCACCGACGATGCGCTCTGGGCTCCCGCCCC
>DASSGC010000782.1:0-3904 GCA_035693765.1 Acidimicrobiales bacterium | reverse complement strand
CCCCGGTTCCCGGAGGCGCTGAGCGCGACGCCGCCGCGCCGCGCCGATCGGGTCGGCGAGATCGCGCCCGGCGCGGTGCCGCCGACCCGGTTCGGACACCGCGCCGCACCCGGCACCGTCCCGGGCATGATCGGACCGTGGCCCCCCAGCGCGACGCCGACCAGCTCACCGCCCACCTGCACGCCGCCTTCCCGCCGGACGACGCCGAGCGGGCAGGGCGCTCGCCAGGGCCTACGCGTGGCGATTTGGAGCGGAAGCACCAGCTCGACAGCTCGGCCGACCGGCAATGCAGCACCGTGACACGCGCCGGCGTGACCTATCCACGCGTTCTCTAGGTTGGGGGGATGCGCCTCGTCGTCGCCCAGTGCACCGTCGACTACGCCGGGCGGCTCACGGCCCACCTGCCGCTCGCCCCCCGGCTCATCATGGTCAAGGCCGACGGGTGCGTCGCCGTCCACGCCGACGGCGGCGCCTACAAGCCGCTGAACTGGATGAACGCCCCCAACACCGTCACCGAGTCGGTCGACGACGACGGCCGGCCGGTGTGGACCGTGCGGGCGGCCAAGGGCGAGACGCTCACGATCACCCTCCACGAGGTGATGGACGACACCACCCACGAGCTCGGGGTCGATCCCGGGCTGTGGAAGGACGGGGTCGAGGCCCACCTCCAGGAGCTGCTGGCCGCCAACTGCAACGCCATCGCGCCGGGCCTGCGACTGGTCCGCCGCGAGTACCCGACCGACATCGGACCGGTCGACCTCCTGTGCCGCGACGGGGACGGTCACGCCGTCGCCATCGAGATCAAGCGCCGGGGCGAGATCGACGGCGTCGAGCAGCTCGCCCGCTACCTCGAGTTCCTCGAGCGCGACCCGCTGCTCCGCCCGGTGCGGGGCGTGTTCGTCGCGCAGCAGATCAAGCCGCAGGCCCGGGTGCTGGCCGGCCAGCGGGCCATCGACTGCGTCGAGGTCGACTACGACGCGCTGCGTGGCATCGAGCCCGACGACCTCCGCCTGTTCTGACCCGGTTCAGCCGGCGCCGAAGGCGACCGCGCCGGCGTCGAGCACCACACGGCCGTCCGGGCCCGTCGTCTGGAACACCGCCGCACCGTCGCCCTCGGTCCAGATCCGCACCGTGAGCGACTCGCCGGGGAACACCGGGCTGGAGAACCGCCCGCTCATCGACCGGAACAGGGCGGGGTCGCCGTCGCACACGGTGTGGAGCAGGGCCCGTCCGGTGAACCCGTAGGTGCAGAGCCCGTGGAGGATCGGCTTCGGGAAGCCGGCCAGCGCCGCGAACTTGGGGTCGGAGTGCAGCGGGTTGCGGTCGCCGGACAGCCGGTAGAGCAGCGCCTGGTCGATGCGGGTCGGGTAGGTGACCTCGTGGTCGGGGGCGCGGTCCGGGGCCTCGAACTTCGCCGACGGCCCCCGGTCGCCGCCCCAGCCGCCCTCGCCCCGGATGAACGCGCCCATGCTGGTGGTGAACAGCGGCTCGCCGTCGCTCACCAGCGTGGCGGTCGACTCGCCCACGACCAGGGCGCCCGACCCCTTGTCGTAGACCCCGACGATCTCGGTGACCGTCTCGATCTCACCGGCGGGTGGCAGCTCGCGGGCGAGGGTCACCGACTGCTCGCCGTGGACGAGCATGGCGGGGTTGAACGGGCCCACGGCGCCGAAGACCTCGGCCCCGCCCGTGCCGAGGACGACCGCCTGGGTGGGCAGCGCCCGCTGCCTGACGTCCTGGCTGTTCTCGGTCGTGAACGCCAGCTCGCCGGCCGGGTCCTCGGCGCCCGCGCCCACGCCGAGGGCGTAGAGCAGGCTGTCCTTCGAGCTCCACGAGCGGCGCACCGGCGCCGACCGGGTGCCGACCGCGTCTGGGTTGATGGGCATGGTCCCTCCTGTTCCGGTGCGTCAGCCTGCCAGAGCCGCTGCGAGCGCGTCGGCCTCGGCCTCGTCGAGGGGTCCGGAGACCTGGATCTGGTCGGCGTCGAAGCGGCGGCCGGCGACGTCACCCCCGCCGGCCTGCCCGGTCGGGCTCAGCCCGCCGGCGTCTCGTCGTAGCCGGCCATGTTGGCGTTCGGCCGGGCCTGGGCCACCAGGTCGAGCACGGCGTGCCCGAGCACCGCGGGGTCGTCGTCCGGGTTCTCGATCGACGGGCCCCGGTGCCAGCCCTCGGACACCGACAGCATGCGGCCCGTGACGTCGAACACGCGGCCGGTGACGCCGGCCGACTGGGGGCTGGCCAGCCAGCACACGATGGGCGCGATGTGCTTCGGCGACAGCTGCTCCTTCGCGTCGTCGGGGAGCTGCCCCATGCCCAGGTCCTCGGTCATGCGGGTGAGGGCGGCCGGCGCGATGGCGTTGACGGTGACGCCGTACCGTGCGAGCTCCTTGGCGGCGATGATCGTGAAGCTGGCGATGCCGGCCTTCGCCGTGCCGTAGTTGGTCTGCCCCACGTTGCCGTAGATGCCCGAGGGCGAGGTCGTGTTGATGATGCGGCCGTCGACCTCGTCGCCGGCCTTGGAGCGGTCGCGGAAGTGGTTGGCTGCGAAGTGGGATGGGGCGAACGTGCCCTTGAGGTGGACCTTGATGACGGCGTCCCACTCGGCCTCGGTCATGTTCACCAGCATGCGGTCGCGCAGGATGCCGGCGTTGTTGATCAGGACGTCGAGCTTGCCGAAGGCCTCGACCGCGGTCCCGACCAGCTTCTCGGCGCCGGCCCAGTCGCTGACGTCGTCCGTGTTGGCCACGGCCTGGCCACCGGCGGCCGTGATCTCGTTCACCACCTGCTGCGCGGGCCCGGGGTCGCCGCCCTCGCCCTCGCGGGAGCCACCGAGGTCGTTCACCACCACGCTCGCCCCCTGGGCGGCCAGGAGGAGGGCGTGCTCGCGGCCGATGCCCCGGCCCGCGCCCGTCACGATGGCGACTCGGCCGTCGCAGATTCCCATTGCGGTGTCCCTTCTGTCCGGGCAGCTCGCCGCCCTGTCCGGGACTGCCCTCTCGAGTTTCTGGCGGGCGCGTTGCCCGGAGCGAAGGTAGCAGCGCGACACTGGGGACGTGACCGACGTGCATCAGTGCCCCTACTGCGAGCTGCGCTTCGTGTCCCGCAACGAGGTCCAGGACCACGTGGCGCTCGATCACCCGCGGCGGGTCGACGACGACACCGACCCGACCGTCGACCGTCCGCCGTCCGGTCGGTGACCGCACCGAATGGTCCCCTCCAGCCGGCCACATCTCACGAGGGGTGGTTAGAGGCCGAGCGGACAGGGCGCTCGCCACGGCCTACGCGTGGGGATTTGGCGTGGAAGCACCAGCTCGACAGCTCGGCCGACGGGCAACGCAGCACGGTGACACGCGCGGGCGTGACCTATCCGCGGACGCTGTTAGTCGCCCCTCCCCCGAACGTGGCAGGGTAGAGACCAGTGGACGGGAACGAAGGACCCGCGCCGGACGACGTGGATGCTGGGGCGCCCACCCAACCGCCGAAGCCGAGCGCCGACGATGGGCGTGGCGACGCCGAGGCTCCCGGGCCCGGCGCGCCCGCGGCCCCGGATGCGGTGACGGAGGCCACCGCGCCAACCACGGGCAGTGACGACGCGGCGGACGCCCCGGAGCCCCCGCCGCGGCCGGCACCCGGCGCACCTCCCGCCCCGGCGGGCCGCCCGGGCGCCCCCGACACGCCCGAGGCCGGGGCCTCCGCACCCACCGCGGCGCGTGCGAACGGCACCGCCGAGCCTGCACCCGGCGCACCGGCGGCGCCCGGCGGCGCCGGCCGCACGCCCGGCGCGCCCCCGACACGCGGGGCCGACCCGCCACGCCGCCCGGCGGACGCCGGCGGCCCGGTCGGGGACCCGCCGGCCCGGCCGATCCCCGGCGCACCCCCGGCCCCCCGCCGCCCCACCGGGCCC
>DASSGC010000781.1:0-4359 GCA_035693765.1 Acidimicrobiales bacterium | reverse complement strand
TCGGCCAGCGGGCCGCGGCCCAACGCCAGCGCGACCCTGCCCACGAACGTCCGGGCGTGGAGGGCCTCGACGACCCAGCCCTGCTCCTCGAGCCGGCGGGCCGCCGCCAGGCTGCGGTCGAGCAGCGACCGGGGCGGCGGTGCGAGGTCGTCCTCCCGCGCCCGGACCTCCGCCCGGACCGCGACGTAGCCGGCCAGTGCCGCCCACGGGGACCGGCGGGCGGAGCGGAACGCCCGCGCCGCCGCGGTGGCCTCGGCCGACGCGGCGTCGAGGTCGCCGGCGGCCAGGCAGGCCTGGGCCAGCAGGAGCCGGGCCTCGGCGGCGTGCGCCGCGTCGACCCCGGCGAGCGCCGCCACCGCCGCCTCGGCCGAGGCGCGGGCGTCGTCCGCGAGCCCCGCCTGCAGCAGCACGTCGCAGCGGTCGGAGGCCAACACCGCCACCAGCCGCGGCGGGCGTGCCAGCGCGTCGTAGGCCGCCTCGGCGCGGGCGAAGGCCCGCAGCGCCTCGCCGACCGCACCCCGCCGGCCGAGGGCGAAGCCCGCGTTGTGCGCCGCCATCGCCACCAGCACCGGCAGCCCGAGCCGCGCCGCGAGCGCCTCGACCTCGGCGAAGTCGACCAGGGCGGCATCGACCTGGCCCCGGTAGGCCAGCAACGTGCCCCGGTTGAGCAGGGCCCGGGCGACGCTGTGCTCGTCGTGCTCGCGGCGCAGCCGGGGCAGGGCGGCCTGGTAGCGGGCCAGCGCACCGTCGAGCCGGCCGATCCGCTGGTCGACCAGCCCGGACAGGAAGTCGACCCGGCCGCGTGCCGACGCCGGCGCCCCGGCGGCGGCCCGCGTGATCTCCCGCCGGGCGGCGGTGGTCCGGCCCAGGCTGAGCAGGGAGATGGCCAGGCCCGCCCGGGCCAGCGCCTCGGTCTCGGCGTCGCCCTGCCGGCGGGCGGCCCGGGCTCCCCGGCGCAGGTGGTCGGCGGCCTCCTCGGCTCGGCCCAGCTCGTGCAGCGCGAGGCCCAGCACCCACTCGGCGACGGGCACGATGCCGGCCGGCTGGTCCGGGTCGGCGAGCAGCTCGGCGGCGCGCTCGCGCACCACCGCCGGGTCGCGGTGGCGCTCCTCGGCCAGCGCCCGCAGGTCGAGCGCGTTTGGTCCGGCCGCCACGGATCGGAATGGTAGAAGACGTCTGCGTAGCGGTATCGGCGCCCTGCAACGCACCTCTGTGACCGTGGCGCGAGAGGAGACGGCTGACATGTCCAACGGCAGGCCATCACCCGACAGGAGCTGGGAGGGCCGGGTGGCGATCCACGCGGGCACCGAGGGCTTCGCCTACGTGCCCGGGGAGGTGCTGGTCCTGGACCGGTTCGACGAGGCCCTGGAGCGGGCGCGCGAGCTGTTCCCCAGCGACGAGCAGATCCGGATCGAGCGGCTGGAGCTCCAGCGACGCCTGCTGGCACGCCTGGTCGCGGTGCCCGACGTCCCGGCCGTGGTCCGGCACCTGCGTTCGTTCGCCATCAGGGCGCAACCGAACCACGTGTTCCTCGCCCATTGCGGCAGCGGCTGCTGCTGCGGGCCGCACCCCGCGGTGCGGGGCGCCTGCGGGGGCCCGGGGGCCGACCCGGTGCACGGGAGCCCGGTGTACGCAAGCCCCGTCTACGCGTCGCCCGTCTACGCGTCGCCCGTCTACGCCAGCCCGGTGTACGCGTCGCCGGTGTACGCCAGCCCGGTGTACGCCAGCCCGGTGTACGCGTCGCCGGTGTACGCCAGCCCGGTCTACGCCAGCACCTACGTGACGACCGGCTTCCGCAGGAGCAGCGCCCGCCCGGTGACGGCCGACGAGGCGGCCGCCGTGCAGGCCCGGCTCGACCACATCGACGGGACCAAGGAAGCGGTCCTGCCCGACGTGGTGGTGCTCGACACCGGCCTGGCCACGGATCCGGCGCTGGCGCCCCAGGCCCTCGTCGACCTCGGGCAGCTCGTCCTGGCCCAGGACGGCGTGCTGCCGGTGGCAGACGTGCCCGACGTGAACCCGGCGGACCTGCTCCTCGACCCGGCCGCCGGCCACGGCACGTTCATCGCCGGCCTGGTGGAGCAGGTGGCGCCGGGGGCCACCGTCGAGCTGTGGCGCGTGCTCCACCCCCAGGGCGACGGCACCGAGGTCGACATCGCCATCCTGATCGACGGCCTCCCCGACCGCCGGGGCGACGGCGGCGCGGTGCTCAACCTCTCGTTCGGTGGCTACGTCATGGACCAGGCCGAGGTGCTCGCCACCGCCATCCGCCTGGCCCAGGCCAAGGGTTACGTGGTGGTGGCGTCGGCCGGCAACGACGGGGTCTGCCGTCCGACCTACCCGGCCGCCCTGCCCGACGTCGTCAGCGTCGGCGCAATCGGCCCGGGCGGGCCGGCGCCGTTCAGCAACTACGGCCCCTGGGTGCGGGCCTGCGCCCCGGGCGTCGACCTCGTGAGCACGTTCTTCCGGGACTTCGACGGCCAGGAGACGAGCACCGGCCCCCACGACCCCGACCCCGACCACTTCCAGAGCTGGGCACGGTGGTCGGGCACGTCGTTCGCGGCGCCGATCGTGGCCGGTGCGCTGGCGCAGCACGCCCGCACGTTCGGCGTGCCCGTGGCCGATGCGGTGACCCGGGTGATCGACGACCCGGCGCTGCTCCGCATCGCCGACCTGGGCACCGTCGTCAACCTGGTGTGAGGTGAGGTGAGGTGAGGGCCGTGGTTGGACGGACGCGGCAGCCGGTCGGGTAGGGTGTTCGGCCCGGGGTGCACCCCGGCGGCGGCCGCACGGCGCCTGCCCCTCTAGCTCAACTGGCAGAGCAACGGACTCTTAATCCGCAGGTTCTGGGTTAGAGTCCCAGGGGGGGTACAGCAAGAAGGCCCTGGCCAGGACATTTGGCCAGGGTCTTCTGTGTGCGGAGGCGAACACGTGTCCATGTCAAGGTGCCAATGCCGCTCCGGTCGACCATTGATCTGACGCTCGGTCAAGCGCCGCGCGTCGTCGAGGCAGACAGCGATGCCAGGTAGCCGCTGCGCTGCGGTGCCTAGGATTGGTGACGAGGGGCCGGATGATCGCCAGGTCTTCCGGCAATCACCGATCGCCTCGAGATCGGCTGCACCCCGGTGTGGATCGCCTTCGCGAGGTTCGTCCGGCCTCGCCGTAGAGTGCCGATCGGCCCGGATGTCGTTGACCAGGGCGGCAGCGGGGGTCCGCGATCGGGGCGTGGGCCATAGCTACAACAGGGGGATGGGCAAGAAGAACCGCGAGCGGCGTGCCGCCAAGGCGCGCAAGCGATCGCGTGAGCACCGTCATCACCGGGGCCCGGACGGCTTCGACTCGTCGTGGTCCGGGTGGTCCCCGAGCGTCCGTGACCTGTTCTTCGCCGGTGCCTATGCCGCGCGGGCCGGTGACGACGCCACGGTCCACCTCGCGGCGGAGCGGCTGGCGGAGCGGCGGCCGGTCGCGGTGGCCTCGGAGGTCGGCGTGCATCTCGAACAGCAGGTCAGGTTCTGCTGGGAGCACGGGTGGCAGCCCCTCGACCTCGACCGGGCCGCAAGTCGGGAGCTGGGCAAGACCGAGGCCGGGCTGCTGCGCGCGGTGATTGCCGCCGAGGCTGCGGGTTACGAGGAGCTCGGCGCCCGGGTGGCGCCGGGGTGGATGAGCCAGCTCGAACGCATCGGTGCCACCCGATCGCGGGAGGACCAGCACCGGCCCTACCTCCTTCAACTGGGTGTGGCATGGCCGGAGGTTCTGGCGAGCGCGGTGCGGGTGATGGGCTTCGTGTTCGGCCTACCCGTGATCGAGCGGCTCGTTGATCCGCCGTCACGGTGGCGGAACGGCGGCGCTGCGGTCGCTGCGGATTCGCTGCCGGCGAGCGTTCTGGAACGAGTGCGGGCCCTGCTGGCCAAGGCCGAGTCAACGACGTTCGAGGCCGAGGCTGACGCGTTCACCGCCAAGGCGCAGGAGCTGATGGCCCGCCACCGGATCGACCGGGCCGTGATCGCGGCACGCGGCGAGAGCCGGGCCGACGAGCCGGTCGGGCGCCGCGTCGGCCTCGACGACCCCTACGCGGAAGCCAAGGCGGCCCTGCTGGCCACGATCGCCGACGCGAACGGCTGCCGGGCCGTGTGGTCCAAGAACATGGGCTTCTCCACGCTCTTCGGGTTCGCCAGCGACCTCGACTCGGTCGAGGAGCTGTTCACGTCGCTGCTGGTTCAGGCCACCGCGGCGCTGCGCCGCGAAGGCTCCAAGCACGATCACACCGGGCGGAGTCGCACCACCCGCTTCCGCCGCTCGTTCCTCGTGGCGTTCGCGACCCGGATCGGCCAGCGCCTCCGCGAGGCCGTCGACGCGACG
>DASSGC010000780.1:0-21809 GCA_035693765.1 Acidimicrobiales bacterium | reverse complement strand
CGATCCCCGCAGCGACCCGCTCGGCACGCCGGCGGCGCGCAGCGACCCGCGGGGGACGCCGATGGTGCCCCGCGACCCGCGTGACGATCCGCGGGGGCCCGTGGCCCGGCGCGGCGATCCCCGGGCGACCCCGCTGGCGCCGCTCGGCCCCCCGGGCCAGGGCCGCGGCTTCGCGGCGCGGTCGGGCGCACTCGACGCCGATCCCGGCATGGACCCGCGCCGCGGGTCGTACCCCCCGCGGGGGCGGGGTGGCGCGGCGGCCGGCGATCTGCCCTCCCGCGGTCGCGGGTCGTACCCGCCGCCGGGACGCGGGGGCACGGGCCCGGTGCCGATGGGGTCGGGCGGCACGTTCCCGCCCGGGCCGCCGGACGACGGCGCACCCTTCGACGACTTCGACGCCGGGGGAGCGGACTTCCCCGTCGCCGACGCGACGGCGTCGTACCCGCTGGCCGGGGCGCCGCCGCGCGACCCGACGACCTGGTCGGACGCGGAGCACGACGACTTCGGGGCCGACGCCTACGGCGACGACGGCGACGAGTACTTCGACGAGGACGAGCACCACGACGACGACCTGCCCCACCGGCGCGGCTGCCGCATGGCGCTGGCCGTGCTGGCGGTCCTGGCGGTCGTGGTGCTGGTCGCCGGGTGGTTCGGCTGGTCCTGGGTGCAGCGAAGGATCGACCCGCCGGGTGGCCCGGGCGAGGCCGTGCTGGTGGAGATCCCCGAGGGCACCAGCACCGCGGGCATCGGGGAGATCCTGGCCGACGCCCAGGTCATCAGCGACGCCCGGATCTGGGGCTTCTACACCCGCCTGCGCGACGTGGGCTCGATCCAGGCCGGCAGCTACGAGCTGCGGCGCAACTCGTCGTTCGACGAGGCCATCGACGCCCTGGGCGACGACCCGCTGCCGCCGAACTCGCGCCTGGTCACGGTGCCCGAGGGCTTCACGCTCGCGCAGGCGCTGGCCCGCCTGGCCGATCCGGAGCGGGGCGTGCCGGGCTTCACGCCGGAGGGCCTGCAGGCGGCCCTGGCCGATCCTGCCTCACGATCGCCCTTCCTGCCCGCCGACAAGCCGCTCGAGGGCACGCTGTTCCCGGAGACCTACACGGTGGAGGAGGGCGACACCGAGACGGTCGTGATCCAGCGGATGGTCGCCGAGTTCAACGAGGTGATGTCGGAGCTCGACGCCAACGGCCGGGCGGCCGCGCTCGGCATCACGCCCTACGAGGCCCTCATCGTCGCCTCCATGGTCGAGGAGGAGGCCCGGGTGCCGGAGGACCGCGCCAAGGTGGCCCGGGTCATCTACAACCGGCTGGCCGCCGGCCAGCCGCTCGGCATCGACGCCACGCTCTGCTACGAGAAGGGCGAGATCCCGTGCGAGCTGACCCAGACCGACCTCCAGGCCGACACGCCGTACAACACCCGGCGCGTCGTGGGGCTCACGCCGACGCCGCTGGCGTCGCCGGGCCGGGCGAGCATCGAGGCGGCCCTGTCGCCGGCCGAGGGCGACTGGATCTACTACGTGCTGGCCGACGCGGAAGGCCACCACGCCTTCACCGCCTCCGCCGCCGAGTTCGAGCAGCTGAAGGACGAGTGCAGGGCCAAGGGGTTGGGCTGCGGGTGAGGCCGTGCCGCACGGCGACCGGGCCCCGCAGGTGATCACGGGGGCGACCCGGCTGGCGGCGGTGATCGGCTCGCCGGTGCGCCACTCGCTGTCGCCGGTCATCCTCAACGCCGCCTTCGCCGCCACGGGCACCGACTGGGTGTTCGTCGCCCTCGAGGTGCCCGAGGGCGCGGGTGCCGCGGCGATCGCGGCGGCCCGCACGCTGGGGCTGGCCGGGCTGTCGGTCACCATGCCCCACAAGGCCGCCGCGGCCGCGGCGGTCGACGACCTGACCCCGGCGGCCGCCGACCTCGGTGCCGTGAACTGCGTGATCGCCGAGGAGCGCCGCCTGGTGGGCGACAACACCGACGGTGACGGCTTCCTCGACGCGCTGCGGCTCGACGCCGGGATCGACCCCGCAGGCCGGCGGTGCGTGCTGCTCGGGGCGGGCGGGGCCGGCCGGGCCGTGGCCCGGGCCCTGGGCCGGGCCGGGGCCGAGGTGATCGTCGTGAACCGGTCCCCCGAGCCCGCCGCCCGGGCGGCGGCGCTGGCCGGACCGGCCGCGCGGGTGGGCTCGGCCGCCGACGTCCCCGGGGCCGACCTGGTGGTCAACGCCACCCCGCTGGGAATGGGCGCGGTCGGCAGCGGCGTCACCGCCCGGCGCGGGCCGCTGCCCGTCGACCCCGCGGCGCTCCACGCCGGCCAGGTGGTCGTCGACCTCGTCTACCACCCGGCGGTGACGCCGCTGCTGGCCGCGGCCGCCGAGGCCGGGGCGACCGCGGTGGGCGGTCTGGGGATGCTGGTCCACCAGGCCGCGCACGCCTTTCGCCGGTGGACCGGCGACGAACCGCCCACCGGCGCGATGGCGGCCGCCGCCCAGGCCGCGCTGACCGCGCGCATCTCATGACGGCCCTGTGACGGTAGGGTTGCGACGTCCTGGAAGCGGGGCGGAGGATCTGACGCTGGGCGCGCGGCGAGCGCGCGGCCTAGGCTGGCGCCGAGCGCTGGGATCAGTTGGCGGCCGATCTACTCGGAGGTACTGCATTGGCGCTGCAAGGCACTCTTGACACCTTCTCCCTGCCGGACGTCCTGCGGCTTCTGGCGACCACGTCGAAGACCGGGCGGCTGCGCATCGAGGGCGATCGCGGGCAGGGCAGCGTCTGGCTGAGCGAGGGCGGCGTGATCGATGCCGACGCCGAGCGTGCCGTCGACGGCACGCCGACCGACGAGGTCGTCTTCGAGCTGCTGCGCTTCGACTCCGGGTCGTTCGCCTTCGAGGCCGAGGCGGCTGCGCCCGACCCCTCCCCACCCGAGCCGGTGGAGGACGTGCTCCGGCGGGCCACCTCGCTGCTGAACGAGTGGAGCGAGCTGGAGGCGGTCGTGCCGTCGCTCCAGCACCACGTCACGCTGGCCGGCGATCTGTCCGCCGACGAGGTCACCATCGACGCCGACAGGTGGCGCTCGGTCGTCGCCGTCGCCGGTGGCCGCACGGTGGGCGAGCTCGCCACCGAGCTGGGGCTGACCGAGCTGGGCGTGTCCCGCGCCGTGCGCGACCTCGTCGAGCTGGGCGTGGCCGACGTCGACGGTCCGGAACGCATCCCCGAGCCTCCCCGCCGTCGCGAGCCTGCGGCCCGCGACCTGGCGCCGCGGGGCATCCCGTCCCTGGAGATCACGGGCGAGCACCAGCGGGCCGGGTGGCTCACCGCCGATCGCACGGGCGAGATGCCGGCGATCACCCCCGACGGCATGCCGCCGCGCCCCAGCCCCAGCCCCAGTCTCGGCAACGGCCAGGCCCGCGCGTCGCGCGACGAGCCGGCGCCGCCGCCCCCTGCCCCGACCGAGTCCCCGGCGAAGAGCGGCCTGTCCTCGCGCCTCGGGCGCAACCGCAGCGCCGACACCGGCGCCGCGGCGGGCGGATCCCGGCTGAGTCGCAACGGCGCGGCCGCGCCCGGCGCCGCGCCGGCCGGCGGCCCCGCCGACGTGGGCCGGCCACCGCTGAGCGGTCCGGGCGATCCCACCACCCAGCCGGTGCCGCGAGCGTCGGAGAACGGCCGCGGGCCGCGACCCGAGCCGACCGACCGGATGCGGCCGCCCACCAGCCGGTCCCGCGAGGGCGGGCGGCCTCCGGCCCGCCCGAGCGACACGGGCCGTACACCGCGGGTCGATCCGACCGGTCCCGGCGAAACCGCGCGTGGCCCGCGCCCGGGGGCCCGTGACACGGGCCGTACGCCGCGGGTCGATCCGACGGGACCCGGCGAGGTCGCCCGCCCGCCCATGGTGCGCCGCAACGACACGGGCGTCCCGCCCACGGGCCCGGCGCCCACCACCGGGCCGCCGACCCGGCGCGATCCCGCGGCGCCGACCCGGCGCGATCCCGCGGCGCCGCGCCGCACCGGTCCCCAGGGCCCGCCCGCCGGACCGAACCGGCCCGGACGCGGCTCCGGCCTGACCGGCCCCTCGTCGCCGTTCGACATGGGGCACCTCGGCCCGTCGCCGCTGCCCGGCGACACCGGCCAGATCCGGCCCGTGAACCCCTCCGCGCTACCGCCCGACCTCCACTGGGCCGCCGACGACACCGGCCAGCACACCGGCCCGATCTCCTCGCCGTTCAGCGGGCTCACCAGCCTCGGCCCGACCCGGCCGGCGCCTGCGCCCCACGATGGCGAGATCGCCCCGCACGTGGCGGCGATGAGCCCGGAGGCCCGCGCCGCGGTCCAGTCGACCGTGGGCAACAGCGGCGGCTCCGGCGGCCGGGGCACCGGTCCCGGTGAGGACTCGGCGCTGCGCGGGCGGCTGATCAGCTTCCTGTCGACGGTCCGCTGACCCCGCGCCGGCCCGCGCTGCTGGTCACCGGCGGCTCCGGCTACCTGGGCGCGGTGCTCGCGCCGGCCGCCGCGGCGGCCGGCTGGGAGGTCACGGCCACCAGCCACACCCGACCGGGCCCGGCCCGGCTCGACGTCCGCGACCCGGACGAGGTCGTGGCCCTGTTCCGGCAGGTCCGTCCCCGGGCCGCCGTCCACGCCGCCTACCGGCAGGACGGCCCGGGCGCCTGGGACGTGACCGCCGTGGGCAGCGGCCATGTCGCCGAGGCGGCCACCGCCGTCGGGGCCCGCCTCGTCCACCTGTCGACCGACGTCGTGTTCGACGGCCGCGCCGGCCGGCCCTACCGGGAGGACGACCTGCCGTGCCCGCTGTCTGCCTACGGCCGGGCGAAGGCCGAGGCCGAGCACCGGGTGGCCGCCGCCGACCCGGCTGCCGTCCTCGTCCGCACGTCGCTCGTCTACGGAGGGCCGGCCGGCCCCGAGAGCCCGCACGAGCGGGCCGCCCGCGATCCGGGCATGGCCTTCTACACGGACGAGCTGCGCTGCCCGGTCCAGGTCGACGACCTGGCCGCCGCGCTCGTCGAGCTCTGCACCCTCGACGTCGCCGGCCCGCTGCACGTGGCCGGGCCCGAGGCCTGCTCCCGGCACGAGTTCGCGTGCCGCGTCGCCGGCCACGAGGTGGCGGGCACCGCCGCACCGCCGGGCCGGCCCCTCGACTGCCGGCTCGACGTGGGGCGGGCCGCCGCGCTGCTGGGCGTCCGCCTGCGGGGTGTCTCCGAGGTGCTGGTGCCGCGTCCGTGACCGGACGGGGCACCAGGTGCCCTGCCATGATCACCGGATGGCTGGGGGCCGGATCGGATCATGGGCGGCGGCGGTGCGCGTCGCGCCGGGCCCGGCTCGATGACCACCGCGCTGCTGGCGGTGGGCGGGGCGTTGCTCGGCGTCCTGGTCGTCGGCCCGGCGATCTCCCACGCCACCACGCGGTGGCTGGGGTGGCGGGTGACGTTGCCGCTGCTGCTCGGCCGCGTGCCCGCCCGGTCGGAGCTGGGCCACGCCCGGGCCCGCTGCGCCGCCTGCGGGGCCGACCTCGCGCCCGCCGGCCTGCCCCTACGGCCCGCCGCGCTGTGGGGATGGCGCTGCCCCGGGTGCCGCACCCGCCTGCCCCGCTGGACCGCGGCCGTCGAGATCGTCACCGGCGGCCTGTTCGCCCTGTGCGCGGCCGTCGTCGGCCCCGAGGTCGTCCTGCCGGCGGTGCTCGCCTTCGCCGCGGGCATGGTGGCCACCTCCGTCGTCGACCTGGCCGTCATGCGCATCCCCACCCGGTTCGTCTACGTCACCGCCGGCGCCACCCTGGCGGGGCTGGTGATCGCCGGCCTGGTCGACGGCACCGGCCGCCGGCTGGCCGGTGCCGCCCTCGGCGCGGCCATCTATGGCGGCCTCCTACTGGTGATGCACCTCATCTCGCCGCGGATGCTCGGCTTCGGCGACGTCCGGCTGGCCACCGTCGTGGGGATGACCGTCGGCTGGAGCGGCTGGCGGGCCGACCACCCCGTGTTCACGCCGGTCCAGGCGGTGCTCAACGCCTGCCTGCTGGCCGCGCTGCTGGGGACCGTCGCCGGCCTGGTGCTCATCGGGCTGCGCGGGCGCGACCGCCCGTTCCCGTTCGGCCCCGCCATCGCGGCCGGTGGCCTGGTGATGGTGCTGTCGCTCGTCTGACCTGCGCCCCGGGCGCCGGGCGGCGATGTGGGTATCGTCGTTACGTGCTCAGGTACCTCACCGCCGGCGAGTCCCACGGCCGCGCCCTGGTCGTCATCGTCGAGGGCCTGCCCGCCGGCCTCCCGGTCACGACCGAGGAGATCGGCCACGAGCTGGCCCGCCGCCGGCTCGGCTACGGGCGCGGACCGCGCATGCGGTTCGAGCAGGACGAGCTGACGATCGTCGGCGGCGTCCGCCACGGCCGCACCCTGGGGTCGCCGGTCGCCATCGAGATCGGCAACGCCGAGTGGGTCCGGTCCGACCGCTGGCACGAGGAGATGGCGGTCGAGCCGGGGGAGACCAGGGCGCCGCTGACCCAGCCCCGCCCCGGCCACGCCGACCTGGCCGGCATGCAGAAGTACGGGTTCCGCGACGCTCGCGACGTTCTCGAGCGGGCGTCGGCCCGGGAGACGGCCGCCCGGGTGGCCGCCGGCACGCTCGCCAAGAACCTGCTCGGCCACCTGGGCATGCAGGTGCTGTCGCACGTCGTCCAGATGGGCTCTGTGCGGTCCAAGGCCGTCGAGCGCCCCCGGCCCGAGGATCTCGCGCGCGTGGACGAGTCGGCCCTGCGCTGCTTCGATCCGGTGGCCGAGGAGGCCATGGTCGACGAGATCAAGGCCGTGGCCAAGGAGGGCGACAGCCTCGGCGGCGTCGTCGAGGTGCTCGGCTACGGCGTGCCCGTCGGCCTCGGCAGCCACGTCCACTGGGACCGGCGCCTCGACGGGATGCTGGCCCAGGCGCTCATGAGCATCCAGGCGGTCAAGGGCGTCGAGATCGGCGACGGCTTCGAGGTCGCCGGCCTCCCCGGCAGCCAGGCCCACGACCCGATCGTCTGGGACGCCGGCCACCGCGCCTACCGGCGCACCTCCAGCCTGGCCGGCGGGGTCGAGGGCGGCATGTCGACCGGCGAGCTGCTGGTGTGCCGGGCGTCGATGAAGCCCCTCGCCTCGCTCAACCGACCGGTGCTCGCCACCGTCGACGTGGAGACCAAGGAGGCGACGGTGAGCTTCAAGGAGCGCACCGACGTGACCGCCGTCCCCGCCATGGGGGTCGTGGCCGAGACGATGGTGGCGCTGGTGCTGGCCGGCGAGGCGCTCCGCAAGTTCGGCGGCGACTCGCTCCCCGAGGTCGTGCGCAACGCCCGCGCCTTCGAGGCGTCGCTGCGCGATGGGTGAGCCGGAGGCGGGCGGTCCCGCGGCCGAGCCCCACGTCGTGCTGGTGGGTCTCATGGGGGTGGGCAAGAGCACGGTCGGCCGCCGGCTGGCCAAGGAGCTGGCCCGGCCCTTCGCCGACGTGGACGAGCAGGTCGAGCTGCGGGAGGGCGTCACCATCCCGACGCTGTTCCGGGACCGGGGCGAGGCCGCGTTCCGCCGGGCCGAGGCCGAGGTGCTGGCCGACCTGGTCGGGCGGCCGAGCCCGCTCGTCATCGCCGCGGGCGGGGGCGCCGTCACCACCCCGGCCAACCGCGAGCGGCTCGAAAGCTGCTGCGTCGTGTGGCTGCGGGCGTCGGCCGCGTTCCTGGCCCGCCGCACCGACGCCAGCCACCGCCCGCTGCTGGCGGGCGACGCCGAGAGCACCCTGGAGCGCCTCCGCACCGAGCGGACACCGCAGTACGAGGCCGTGGCCGACCTGGTCGTCGACGTCGAGCCGTTCCACGTCGCCGACGACAAGCCCAAGCGGGCCCTCGCCCGCCACATCGCCGCGCTGATCGCCGACCGGGCGGTGGCGCGGTGACGCGCCGGGCGCCGGTCCCGGCGGCCGGTCCCGACGGGTCGATCACCGTGCCGGTCACGGTGCCCGGCGGCAGCTACCCGGTGGTGGTGGGCCGCGGCGTGCTGGCGCGGCTGGCGGGCCTGCTGGCCCCCGGCGCCCGGCGCATCGCGGTGGTGACCCAGGCGGGCATCGGCGTGGAGGTCGATCCCGGTCGGGAGCACCGGGTGTTCACCATCGGCGACGGCGAGCCGGCCAAGTCGCTGGCGACGGTCGAGGACCTGTGCCGGGCCTGGTCGCGCTGGGGCCTGACCCGGGCCGACCAGGTGGTGGCCGTCGGGGGCGGGGTGGTGACCGACTGCGCAGGGTTCGCCGCCGCCGTCTACCACCGCGGCATCGGGGTCGTGCACGTGCCCACGACGCTGCTGGGCATGGTCGACGCCGCCATCGGCGGCAAGACGGGCGTCAACCTGCCCGAGGGCAAGAACCTGGTCGGGGCGTTCTGGCAGCCGTCCGCGGTGGTGTGCGACATCGCCACGCTCGACACGCTGCCGGCCCGCGAGCGCCGCAGCGGGCTGGGGGAGATGGCCAAGTACCACTTCCTGACCGGCGACGACCTGATGGCCCTGCCGCTGACCGAGCGGGTGGCGGCCTGCGTCGCCATCAAGGCGGCGGTGGTGGCAGCCGACGAGCGGGAGGACCCGTCCAACCGCACCGGGCGCGCCACCCTCAACTACGGGCACACGCTGGCCCACGCCCTGGAGAGCGCGGGCCGCTACGACCTGCGCCACGGCGAGGCGGTCGCGGTCGGGCTGGCGTACGCCGCCGAGCTGGCCTGGTACCTCGGCCGCATCGACCAGGCCCGGGTCGACGAGCACCGGCGGGTGCTGGACGAGTACGGCCTGCCCGCGGCGGTCCCGGCCGGCACGGATCCGGCGGCGCTGCTCGACCTCATGGCCCGCGACAAGAAGGCGGTGGGTGAGCTGACGTTCGTCCTCGACGGCCCCAGGGGCATCGAGGTGGTGGCGGGCGTCGACGCCGGCGACGCCGCCGCGCCCCTGGCCTGGCTCGGCCCCGGGGGTGGGCGCCGCCATCGCAAGCCCGGGGTCGCGGCGTGACCGTCCCGGTGGTGCTGCTGCTGAACGGCCCGAACCTCAACCTGCTGGGGGAGCGGGAGCCGGCGGTCTACGGGCACGAGACGCTCGACGACCACGTCGCCGCCGCCCGGAAGGCCGCGGCCGAGGCCGGGCTGGCGGTCGAGCACCTCCAGTCCAACCACGAGGGCGAGATCGTCGACGCCATCCACGCGGCCCGCGGGCGGTGTGCGGCGATCGTCATCAACCCGGGGGCGTTCACCCACTACGCCTGGGCGATCCACGACGCCCTGGCCGCGTTCGAGGGACCGGTCGTCGAGGTCCACCTCTCCAACCCCCGCGGGCGGGAGGCGTGGCGCCACACCTCGGTCGTCGCCCCGGTGGCCACCGGGACGATCGCCGGCTTCGGCGGCGCCGGCTACGCGATGGCCGTCCGGGCGGTGGCGGCCCTGCTGGCGGGCTGAGCCCGACGAACCTCGGGTGCAGAACGCGCCTCTAGGCTCGATCCGGTGACCTTCGACCTCACGTCGCTGCCGCCCATGGACTTCGCCGGCCGGGCCGACGGGCTGCGGGCCGCGTTCACCGAGGCGGGCTGCGACGCGCTGCTCGTCACCAACCTCACCAACATCCGCTACCTCACGGGGTTCACCGGGTCGGCGGCGCTGCTGCTGGTGGCGGGCGACCGGATGGTGTTCGTGACCGACGGCCGCTACCGCGACCAGTCGGCCGCCGAGCTCGCCGCCGCCGGGGTCGAGGCCGAGATCGGCATCGGCCGCACGACCGAGCAGCAGAAGGACGTGCTCGTCGCCGCGGCCGGCGACATCGCCCGCCTGGGCCTGGAGGCCGAAGACGTCAGCTGGGCGCAGCAGCGCCGCCTCGCCACCGACTGGTTCCCCGACCGGGAGATCGTGGCCACCAGCGGGCTCGTCGAGGCCCGGCGGGAGCGGAAGGACGCGGGCGAGCTGGCCCGCATCGAGGCCGCCTGCGCCATGGCCGATGCGGCGCTCGCCGCGGTGCGGCCCCGGCTGGGGGAGGGGGCCACGGAGGCCGAGATCGCCCTCGACCTGGAGTGGGAGATGCGCCGCCTCGGCGCGGAGGGCCCGTCCTTCGAGTCGATCGTGGCCTCCGGCCCCAACGGCGCCAAGCCCCACCATCGGGCCGGTGCGCGGCGCATCGTCGAGGGTGACCTCGTGGTCCTCGACTTCGGGGCGCTGCTCGACGGCTACCACTCCGACATGACCCGCACGGTCATGGTGGGCGACCCCAGCCCCACCCAGGCGCGCATGCTGGCGGTGGTGCACGAGTCGCAGGCCGCCGGCGTGCGGGCCGTCCGCGCCGGCGTCGAGGTGACCGCGCTCGACGAGGTGTGCCGGTCGGTCATCCGCGACGCCGGCTGGGACGAGGCGTTCCTCCACGGCACGGGGCACGGGGTCGGCCTCGACATCCACGAGCCGCCGAGGGTGTCGACCACCGGGACTGGTACGCTGTCCGGCGGCCACGTCGTCACCGTCGAGCCCGGCGTCTACCTCCCCGAGCACGGCGGCGTCCGCATCGAGGACACGGTCGTGGTCACCGCCGAGGGCTGCACGACGCTGACGCGAGCGCCCAAGGAACCAGCCCTCTAGCCCCCGACTCTCGCGCCAGGAGCCAGCCGATGGCCGCCACCACCACCAACGACCTGAAGCGGGGCATGACCCTCGACCTCGCGGAGGGCCTCTTCCAGGTCGTCGACTTCCAGCACGTCAAGCCGGGCAAGGGCCCCGCGTTCGTGCGCACGACGCTGCGCAACGTGCGCTCGGGGGGCGTGCTCGACAAGACCTTCCGGTCGGACGAGCGGGTCGAGCAGGCGATGGTGGAGAAGAAGGAGATGCAGTTCCTCTACCGCGACGGCGACGACTACGTGTTCATGGACACGGCCAGCTACGACCAGATCCACGTCGGCCCGGCCGCCCTCGGTGACGCCACCAGGTACATCGTCGACGGCTCGACGATGGTCCTGCAGTTCTACAAGGACGAGATCATCGGCACCGACCTGCCGGCCGCGGTCGAGCTGGCGGTCACCGAGACCGAGCCCGGCATCCAGGGCGACCGCGTGTCGGGTGCCCGCAAGCCGGCCACGCTGGAGACGGGCCTGGTGGTGCAGGTGCCACTGTTCGTCAACCAGGGCGACCGCATCAAGGTCGACACCCGCAGCGCCGAATACCTCACCCGGGCGTGAGGCGGGCCGAGCGACGGGCGGCGAGCGCGGTGCGGCGATGAGCGACCTCGAGCCCACCGACGTCGAGAGCCGCCGGGCCGGGCGCGAGCGGGCGCTGGAGCTGCTGTACGAGGCCGAGGCCAAGGGCACCGACGTCGACGCGGTGCTGGCCGCCCTGCCGGTCAGGCCGGTCGATCTGGCCGTGGAGCTGGCCCGGGGGGTCGACGCCCACCGCGACCGCATCGACGCGCTGCTCAGCCGGCTGGTGGCGCCGAAGTGGACGCTCGTCCGGCTCGCCGCGGTCGACCGGGCCATCCTGCGCATGGGCGCCTACGAGCTGTTCGAGGTGCCCGAGCGGTCGCAGGCCCTGGTGATCAACGAGGCGGTCGTGCTCGCCCGCCGCTTCGGCAGCGACGACTCGCCGCGGTTCGTCAACGGCGTGCTGTCGTCGGTGGCCGCCGAGGCCCGGCCGCCGGCCTGACGCCGGCTCGACGACATGACCGGGCGCGCGGTGCTGGCGCTGCCCGACCCACCGCTGGTCGATGCCGCGGCCGGCATCGTGCTGCGGCCGTGGCGCACCACGCCCGGCGACGTGGCGGCGCTGGCGGCGGCGTGGGACGACCCCGACGTGGCCGCGACCTCGGCCCCGCCGGCCGACCGGTCGGCCGCGGCGGCCGAGCGCTGGATCGCAGGCGCCCCGGGCCGGCTGGCCGCCGGGCTGGCCCTCGACCTGGTGATCACCGGCCGGGACGGCGGCGTGCTGGGCGAGGTCGGCCTGCGCAACCTCGACGCCGGGCGGCGGCGGGCCGAGCTCGGCTGGTGGGTCGCGGCACCCCACCGGGGTCGGGGGCTGGCGGGGGTGGCCGTGGGTCTGGTCGCCGGCTGGGCCCTCGGTCCGCCGTGCGGGCTGCGGCAGGTGTGGGCCCGCATCGTCCCCGGCAACGCCGCCTCGGCCGCGGTCGCCCGGCGCGCCGGCCTCGTGCGCCTCGGCACGGCCGCCGGCACGGAGGTCTGGGCTCGGTCGGCCGCGGCGTGAGGCGCGCCGGGGCGCCGGCTCCGGACGCGGTCGGCGGCGGGTGCGGGTCGCCGAGCCGCGGCACCGGGGCCGCCCGTTCCGGGTCGGCACGATCGCGCCCGGCGCGCGCTTGCCGACCCGGTTCGGGGGCTGCCGCCGCGGGCGCTCCCGCCGGCGTCGGCGGCATCGACGGAGCCGCGGGCCGACGCTGCTAGGCTGCTGCCCTGACCGTGAAGCGGGTCCTGTGAGTCCCGCACGGACAGAACGATGGGGAGGTCCCCGATTGGCAGAGCGCGAACGACGTAGCACGCCCCCGTTCGGGGGCGTTTTCGTTGCCCGGAGCCAGGTGCTCGACGCCGACGACGTCCGCCGGGCGATCTGGCGGATGGCGCACGAGGTGATCGAGCGCAACCACGGGCTCGACGGGGTGGTGGTGGTCGGGCTGCAGACCGGCGGCGTCCGGTTCGCCGAGGCGCTGGCCGAGGCCCTGGAGAAGATCGACGGCACGGCCCCGCCGCGGGGCACCCTCGACGTGGCGTTCCACCGCGACGACATCGGGCTGCGGCCCGTGCTCCCGAGCGCGGTGACCGACATCCCGCTCGACCTCACCGGCCAGGTGGTGGTGCTGGTCGACGACGTGCTGTTCACGGGCCGGACCATCCGGGCGGCGCTCGACGCGGTGCACACCTACGGCCGCCCGCGGGCGGTCCAGCTCGCGGTGATGATCGACCGGGGGCACCGGGAGCTGCCCATCCGCCCCGACTACGTGGGCAAGAACCTGCCGACCCGGCGGGACGAGGCGGTCAACGCCACCCTCGAGGGCGTCGAGCTGGGGGAGATGCAGAAGGACGGCTACCGGTGAGGTCGAGCCTGCGAGACCGCGGTCCGAGCAAGCGCGGGGAACGCCCGTGAGGCACCTGCTCGGCATGGAGGGGATGTCGGCCGGCGACATCGACCACCTGCTCGTCCTGACCGAGAGCTTCGCGGAGGTCGGACGCCGCCGGATGCCCAAGGTGCCGGCGCTGCAGGGCCGCACGGTCACCTGGTTGTTCTACGAGGACTCGACCCGCACCCGGCTGAGCTTCGAGCAGGCGGCGAAGCGGCTGTCGGCCGACACGCTGAGCTTCTCGGTGTCGTCGTCGTCGGTGAGCAAGGGCGAGTCGTTGCGCGACACGGTGGAGACGATCGAGGCCATGGGCGTCGACGCCATCGTGGTGCGGCACCGCTCGGCGGGCGTGCCCCACCAGATCGCCCGCTGGGCGTCGGGCAGCGTCGTGAACGCCGGCGACGGCTGGCACGAGCACCCCACCCAGGCCCTGCTCGACTGCTACACGCTGCGCGAGCACCTGGGTGCCGTCGACGGCCTCCGCATCGCCATCGTCGGCGACGTGAAGCACAGCCGGGTGGCCCGCAGCGATGCCTGGGCCTTCACCACGCTGGGCGCCGAGGTCACCCTGGTGGCCCCGCCCACGCTGCTGCCGCCCAGCACCGAGGGCTGGCCGGTGCGGGTGAGCCACGACCTCGACGCGGTGCTGCCCCACGTCGACGCCGTCTACCTGCTCCGCATGCAGCAGGAGCGCATGACCGAGTCGCTGGTGCCGAGCCTGCGGGAGTACACGGCCTGCTACGGCCTGACCGCGCGGCGGGTCGACCTGCTGCCCGACAAGGCGCTGGTCATGCACCCGGGGCCGATGAACCGGGGGGTGGAGATCGCCGCCGAGGTGGCCGACCTGCCCCGGTCGGTGATCGTCGACCAGGTGCGGAACGGCGTGGCCGTGCGCATGGCGGTGCTGTTCGAACTGCTCGGCTCGGGCCGGGACCTCGAGCCGAAGGGACAGGCACGATGAAGTCGCTCGTCATCCGCGGCGGCGAGCTGGTCGACGCCACCGGCAGCCGCCGGGCCGACGTGCTGGTCGAGGACGGCCGCATCGCCGCGGTCACCGGCGACGGCTCGTCGCTGGCGGCCGACCTGACCCTCGACGCCGGGGGCTGCGTGGTCGCCCCCGGCCTGGTCGACCTCCACACGCACCTCCGCCAGCCGGGCAAGGAGGAGGCCGAGACGGTCGAGACCGGGGCCCGGGCGGCCGCGCTCGGCGGGTTCACCTGCGTGCTGGCCATGCCCAACACGACCCCGGCCATCGACTCGGCGGGGGTGGCGCGCGAGGTGCTCGACCTCGGCCGCGACGCGGTCTGCGACGTGCGCGCTGCGGCCGCCATCACGGTCGGCCGGGCGGGTACCCAGCTCGCTCCGCTGGCCGAGCTGGCGGCCCTCGGCGTGCGCTTCTTCACCGACGACGGCAGCGGTGTGCAGGACGGCCGGCTCATGCGGCGGGCGCTCGAGTACGCCCGCGGCCTGGGTGTCACGCTGGCCCAGCACTGCGAGGACGAGGTGCTCGCGGCCGGCGGGGCGATGCACGAGGGCGCGGTGTCGTCGCGGCTCGGCCTCCCCGGCCAGCCGCCCGAGGCCGAGGAGGTGATGGTGATGCGCGACATCGCGCTCGCCCGGCTGACGGGCGCGCGGGTGCACTTCCAGCACCTGTCGACGGGCCGGTCGGTGGCGCTGGTGGCGGCGGCCAAGGCCGAGGGGCTGCCGGTCACCTGCGAGGCGACGCCGCACCACTTCACGCTGACCGACGAGCGGTGCAGCTCGTACGACCCGGTGTTCAAGGTGAACCCGCCCCTGCGGCCCGCGGCCGACGTGGCGGCGGTGCGGGCCGGGTTGGCGTCGGGGACGGTCGACTGCATCGCCACCGACCATGCCCCGCACGCCCCGGAGACCAAGGAGCAGCCCTTCGACCAGGCGCCACCGGGCATGCTGGGCCTGGAGACGGCGCTGGCGCTGGCGCTGACGCAGCTCGACCTGCCGCTCGCCGAGGTGCTGGCGCTGCTGTCGTGGCGGCCGGCGGCGATCGTCGGCGCCGGCGACGAGCACGGGGGACCGGTGGTGGCGGGGCGGCCGGCGAACCTGTGCGTCGTCGACCCGGCGGCCACCTGGACCGTGGACGCCGACCGCCTGGCGAGCCGGAGCCGCAACACGCCCTACGCGGGCATGACGCTCACCGGCCGGGTCCGTCACACGGTCCTGCACGGCGAGGCCGTGGTCATCGACGCCGAGGCCCAGCGATGAGGCGCCCGGCACTGGGCCGTCCACCCTCCCATCCGCCTTCCCGTGCTCGCTCCTGTCCACCCTCCCGTTCGCCATCGCCTTCACCACGGCATTCGCCATCGCATTCACTACACTGCATGAGTATGCACTGTATCGACCGGGCACCGGCGTGATCGTCCGCGACGGCCTGCTGGTCCTCGCCGACGGCACCACCTTCGAGGGCGAGCTCGTCGGCGCCGAGCCGGCGGGCGGCATCGCGGGCGGCGAGGTGGTGTTCAACACCGTCCTCTCCGGCTACCAGGAGGTGCTGTCCGACCCCAGCTACGCGGGGCAGATCATCACCTTCACCTACCCGCACATCGGCAACTACGGGGTCAACGACCACGACGACGAGAGCCGCGGGCCCTTCTGCCGGGGGGTCGTCGTCCGCGACCTGGCCCGCCGCCACTCCAACTGGCGCGCCACCGGCGACCTCGACGCCTACCTCCGCCGCCACGGCGTGCCCGGCATCGCCGCCGTCGACACCCGCCGCCTCACCCGCCACATCCGCGAGGCGGGCGCCATGCCCGGGGCCTTCGGCCCGCCCGACGAGGTCGCCCTCAAGGCGGCTGCCCTGGCCGAGCCCGGCACCGACGGGGTCGACCTCGTGGCCACCGTCACCTGCGGCGAGCCGTACACGGTCGCGGCCCGGCCCGGCGGCGGGACCCGGCGCATCGTCGCCTACGACTACGGCATCAAGCGCACCATCCTCCGGCACCTGTCCGGGCTCGGGGAGGTCACCGTGGTGCCGGCGGCCACGCCCGCGGCCGACGTGCTGGCCCGCGAGCCCGACGGGGTGTTCCTGTCCAACGGCCCGGGCGACCCCGCCGCCGTCACCCACGCCGCCGGCACGATCGGCGCGCTGCTGGGCGAGGTGCCGGTGTTCGGCATCTGCCTCGGCCACCAGCTCCTCGCCACCGCGCTCGGCGCCACCACCCTCAAGCTGCCGTTCGGCCACCACGGCGGCAACCACCCCGTCCGCAAGCTCGCCAGCGGCAGGGTCGAGATCACGAGCCAGAACCACAACTACGCCGTCGCCCCCGGCTCGCTGGGTCGGGACGTCGCCGTCACCCACGTCAACCTCAACGACGGCGTCATCGAGGGCATCGCGGCGCCGCGGCTGCGGGCCTTCGGCGTGCAGTACCACCCCGAGGCCGGCCCCGGCCCCCACGACGCCGCCTACCTGTTCGACGACTTCGCGGCGCTGGTCGACGGCGAGCGGGGCGGCTGACCGCATGCCCCGCCGCGACGACATCAGCTCGATCCTGCTCATCGGTGCCGGGCCCATCGTGATCGGGCAGGCCTGCGAGTTCGACTACTCCGGCACGCAGGCCTGCAAGGTGCTGAAGGCCGACGGCTACCGCGTGATCCTGGCCAACTCCAACCCGGCCACGATCATGACCGACCCCGACTTCGCGGACGCCACCTACGTCGAGCCGCTCGACGCCGACCACCTGGCCAAGATCATCGAGCGCGAGCAGCCCGACGCCGTCCTGCCCACGCTCGGGGGCCAGACGGCCCTCAACCTGGCCATGGAGCTGGTGGAGCGCAAGGCGGTCGGCGTGCCCGGCACCCCCGCGCTCATCGGCGCCACCGCCGAGGCCATCGCCACGGCCGAGGACCGCGAGCGGTTCAAGGCCGCCATGCAGGAGATCGGCCTCAACGTGCCGCCGTCGGCCACGGCCCACACCCTCGACGAGGCGATCGACGTGGTCGACCGCATCGGGCTGCCGGTGGTGATCCGGCCCGCCTACATCCTGGGCGGCAAGGGCACGGGCATCGCCGCCACCCCGGCCGAGTTCGAGCGCCTCGCGGGCGCCGGCCTGGCCGCCAGCCCGATCAGCGAGATCCTCATCGAGCGGTCGATCGCCGGCTGGAAGGAGTACGAGCTCGAGGTCATGCGCGACGCAGCCGACAACTGTGTGGTGATCTGCTCGATCGAGAACCTCGACCCGATGGGCGTCCACACCGGCGACTCGATCACCGTGGCCCCCGCCCAGACCCTCACCGACGTCGAGTACCAGGCCATGCGGGATGCGGCGTTCGCCTGCATCCGCCGGGTCGGGGTCGAGACCGGCGGCTCGAACGTGCAGTTCGCCCTCGATCCCGCCAACGGCGACATGGTCATCATCGAGATGAACCCGCGCGTCAGCCGGTCGTCCGCGCTCGCCTCCAAGGCCACCGGGTTCCCGATCGCCAAGATCGCCGCCAAGCTCGCCGTGGGCTACACGCTCGACGAGATCCCCAACGACATCACCGCCAAGACGCCGGCCAGCTTCGAGCCCACCATCGACTACGTGGTCACCAAGGTCCCCCGCTGGGCGTTCGAGAAGTTCCCCGGGAGCCCCGCGGTGCTCGGCACGTCGATGCAGTCGGTCGGCGAGGCCATGGCCATCGGCCGGACCTTCCCGGAGTCGCTCCAGAAGGCGCTGCGGAGCCTGGAGCACGGCCGCGCCGGCCTCAACTGCGACCCCGCCGAGGCCGAGCTCGACGTCCTCGACGACGAGGAGCTGCTCGGGCGGGCGGCCGTCGGCACGCCCGACCGGCCCTTCCAGCTCGAGGCCGCGCTGCGCCGGGGCATCACGGTCGACGCGCTGGCCGACCGGACCAAGGTCGACCCGTGGTTCCTCGACCAGATGCTGCGCATCGTCGAGGAGCGCGACCACCTCGCCGCCACCGGCCCCGCCGGCATGGGCCGGCGCGACTGGCGGCGGGCCAAGCAGCTCGGCTTCAGCGACGCCCAGCTCGCCTGGCTGTGGGGGAGCGACCCCGCCGCGGTGCGGGCGGCCCGGCTGGCCGCCGGGGTCCGGCCGACGTTCAAGACGGTCGACACCTGCGGCGCCGAGTTCGCGGCGTCGACGCCGTACCACTACTCGACCTACGAGGACGAGGACGAGGTGCAGCCGAGCGGCCGGCCCAAGGTGCTGATCCTGGGGTCGGGGCCCAACCGCATCGGGCAGGGCATCGAGTTCGACTACTGCTGCGTGCACGCCAGCTTCGCCCTGGCCGACGCCGGTTTCGAGACCGTGATGCTGAACTGCAACCCGGAGACGGTGTCGACCGACTACGACACCTCCGACCGGCTCTACTTCGAGCCGCTCACGCTGGAGGACGCCCTCAACGTCATCGAGGCCGAGCAGGCGTCCGGCGAGCTGGCCGGCGTGATCGTCTCGCTGGGCGGCCAGACGCCGCTCAAGCTGGCCGGGTCGCTGCCCGAGGGCCTGGTGCTCGGCACCTCGCCCGCCTCGATCGACCTGGCCGAGGACCGCGAGCTGTGGAACGCGCTGTGCGGCCGCCTGGAGATCCCCCAGCCCGCCGGGGGCACCGCCACCACCGTGGACCAGGCGCTGGCCATCGTGGCGCGCATCGGCTACCCGGCGCTGCTCCGCCCCAGCTACGTGCTCGGCGGCCGGGCCATGGAGATCGTCTACGACGAGGGCGGCCTGCGCCGGGCCATGGCCGAGCTGGCCAGCTACGGCAGCCTCGGCCGGGAGGGCGGGCTCTCCGCCACCCGCCCGGTGCTCGTCGACCGGTTCCTGGAGGACGCCACCGAGGTCGACGTGGACGCCCTCCGCGACCACACCGGTGAGGTCGTCATCGGCGCGGTCATGGAGCACGTCGAGGAGGCGGGCGTGCACTCCGGCGACTCCGCCTGCGCGATCCCGCCCCATTCGCTCCAGCCGGGCACGGTGGCCGTGATCGAGGACTACACCCGCCGGCTGGCCGAGGCGCTCGACGTCCGGGGCCTCATCAACGTCCAGTACGCCGTCAAGCAGGGTCAGGTGTTCGTCATCGAGGCGAACCCCCGCGCCAGCCGGACCGTGCCCTTCGTGGCCAAGGCCACCGGCGTCCCCCTGGTCAAGGTCGCGGCCCGGGTCATGGCGGGCGCCACGCTGGCCGAGCTGAGGGACGAGGGCCTGCTCCGCCCGCCGGTCGGCCCCGGCCACATCGCCGTCAAGGAGGCGGTGCTGCCGTTCAACCGCTTCCCCGACGCCGACACCGTCCTCGGCCCCGAGATGCGCTCCACGGGCGAGGTGATGGGCATCGACCGGACCTTCGGCCTGGCCTTCGGCAAGGCGCAGATCTCGGCCGGCGACCGGCTGCCCGACAGCGGGACGGTGTTCCTGTCGCTGGCCGACCGGGACAAGGACGCCGGCGTGCGGGCCGCGGCCCGGTTCGTGGACCTCGGCTTCGCCATCGCGGCCACCGACGGCACGGCGGACCACCTGGAGCGCCACGGCGTCCCGGTGGCCCAGCGGGTCGCCAAGGTCACCGTCGAGGACGGCGCGGCCCGGCCTGCCGGCGCCGGGGGGTCCGCCGACCGGACCCGCCCGACCGCCGTCGACCTCATCGCCGCCGGAGACGTCGCCC
Organism: Acidimicrobiales bacterium; assembly: GCA_035693765.1. Taxonomy (GTDB): domain Bacteria; phylum Actinomycetota; class Acidimicrobiia; order Acidimicrobiales; family VFJN01; genus ZC4RG19. The sequence goes on along the minus strand of DASSGC010000780.1, from coordinate 2,097 downwards.
TCGTGGTCAACAGCCCCCGTGGCCGCGGCGCCCGGGCCGACGGCGCCTACATCCGGCGGGCGGCCAACGTCCACCGGGTCCCGTGCCTCACCACCGCGGCGGCCGCGGTGGCCGCGGCCGAGAGCACGGTCGACCGGGCCCGCCACCACCTGCGGGTGCGGACGCTGCAGGAATACCATCAGTCGGGGGGCTTCGCCCCCCGACGTCCCCCTTCCGGGCTTCGCCCGGACCTCCGTGCCGACCTCGCCGCGGACCTCGCGCCGGGTCTCGGGGTTGGTCCGGAGTCGGGTGGGTGACGCGGTGTGGGCCTCGCCCGGAGCGGGGCGGGTGATGTGCGATGCGCGGGCGCCTGCGGCGGGCTGACCCCGGTCGGGGCGTCGCCACCGACCTCGCGGTGGCCGTCGGCTCGGTCGCCCTGCCCAACCCGGTCATGACCGCGTCGGGCACCGCCGGCCACGGCGCCGAGCTGGCCGCCTACCTCGACCTGGGCGCGCTGGGCGCGGTCGTGGTCAAGTCGCTGCACGCCGACCCGTGGGCAGGCAACCCGGCGCCGCGGGTGCACGAGACCGTGGCCGGGATGATCAACTCCGTCGGTCTCCAGGGCCCGGGTGTGGCCGGCTGGCTGGCCGACGACCTGCCCGCCCTCGTGGCCACCGGGGCGCGGGTCGTGGCGTCGATCTGGGGGCGGAGCGTCGAGGAGTACCGGCGCGCCGCCGACCTGCTCGCCGGGGCCCCGCCCGAGGTGGTCGCGGTGGAGGTCAACCTCTCGTGCCCCAACACCGAGTCGGGCCGCGACCTGTTCGCCCATTCGCCCGAGGCGACGGCGGCGGCGCTGGCGGCCACCGCCGGCTGCAGGCGACCCCGCTGGGCCAAGCTCAGCCCCAACGCCACCGACATCGTCGGCATCGCCGCCGCCGCCCGGGAGGCGGGCGCCGAGGCCGTCACCCTGGTGAACACCGTGCTGGGCATGGCCATCGACCCGGAGACCCGCCGCTTCCGGCTCGGGTCGGGTCCACGGGGCGGCGGGCTGTCGGGCCCCGCCATCCACCCCGTGGCGGTGCGGGCCGTCTTCGACGTCCACCGGGCGCTGCCCGACCTGCCCATCGTGGGCGTGGGCGGGGTGACCGGGGGCGCCACCGCGGCCGAGCTGATCCTGGCCGGCGCCACGGCGGTGCAGGTGGGCACGGCGACCTTCGCCGACCCCCGGGCGCCCGGCCGGGTGCTCGCGCAGCTGGGCCGGTGGGCCGACCGCCAGGGGGTCCGGCGCGTCCGCGACATGATCGGGGCCGTGCACGGCCCGGCGGACGGGTAGGTGACCACGGTCCGTCCGCGGGCGCGGCACGGTCGCCTCCCGGCGCCTCCGGCCCTCCGGGCCGGTGCAGCACCACCAGCGAACAGGGGATCCGATGAGTGAGCACGACGAGTCGATGAACGGCACGGGGCACGGGTCCGCGGCCACCGGCGAGGAGGGCGCGCCGGAGGACATCCGGCGGCTGCTCGCGCTGCCGCTCGACCTCGACGACCTCGTGCCCGCCCTGCGGCTGGCCCGCAGGCTCCAGCCGTGGTTCGGCACGATGAAGGTCGGGCTGGAGCTGTACAGCGCGGCCGGGCCCGAGGCGATCACCACGCTGAGCGAGATCGGCGTGAACGTGTTCTGCGACCTCAAGATGCACGACATCCCGACCACGGTGGGCCGCGCGGCCCGGGTGATCGGGGCGCTCGGGGCGCGCTACCTCACCCTGCACGCCACCAGCGCGGCCATGGTCCGGGCGGGGGTCGAGGGCTTCCGGGAGGGCGCGGCCAGGGCCGGGCTCCCCGAGCCCGTGGCGCTGGGCGTGACGGTGCTGACCAGCGAGCCCGAGGCGTCGCCCCACGTGCTGCGGCAGCGGGTCACGTTGGCGCTGGAAGCGGGCTGTGGCGGCCTGGTGTGCGCGGTGCCCGACATCGCGGCGGTGCGGGAGATCGCCCCCCGGGCGCTGCTCGTCACGCCGGGCATCCGCCCGGCGGGCGCCCCGGCCGACGACCAGAGCCGGGTGGCGACGCCCCGCCAGGCGCTCGACGCCGGCGCCGGTCTCCTGGTGATCGGCCGGCCCGTGA
>DASSGC010000779.1:0-8353 GCA_035693765.1 Acidimicrobiales bacterium | reverse complement strand
TGACCGAGGCCCGGTACGGGATCGTCTGGGGAGCCCTGGGCGCGGCGCGCGACTGCCTCGAGACCGCGATCGACTACGCCACCTCGCGGGAGCAGTTCGGCCGTCCGATCGCCGGGTTTCAGCTCACCCAGGCCAAGCTGGCCGACATGGCCGTCGAGCTCCAGCTCGGCCAGCTGCTCGCGCTGCACCTCGGACGCCGCAAGGACACCGTCGGGCTGCGACCCGAACAGGTCTCGGTCGGGAAGTACAACAACATCTCCAAGGCCATCGAGATCTGTCGCACCGCGCGCACGATCCTCGGCGCCAACGGGGTCAGCGGCGAGTGGCCGGTCATGCGCCACGCCAACAACCTCGAGTCGGTGCTCACCTACGAGGGCACCGTCGAGATGCACACGCTCGTGATCGGCCAGGCACTCACCGGCGAGTCCGCCTTCCGCTGAGTCGTCGCGGGCGCCGACCGCGACCTCACCCTCCACCGCAAACCTCGTTGCCCGCCAAAGTCGGCGACCGCGACGATGGCCACCCGCCCCTTTCCTCCCCGGAGTCTCCCGTGCTGTCCGCCTATGCCCCGCTCTTCCGCGTCCCCGGTGCCACCCGGTTCATCGCCGGCACGGCCCTGTCGCGCACCGGTGGGGCGATGTTCGGTGTCGCCGTCATCGTCATGCTCAGCGAGCGCCGGGGGTCCTTCGGCCTCGCCGGTGCGGTCTCGGCCGTGGGCCTGGCCGTGCTCGCCATCGCGGGGCCGGTGCTGGGCCGGCTCGTCGACAAGCACGGCCAGCGCCGCATCGCGCTGCCGTTCGTGCTGTTCTCGGCCCTGTGCGGTGTGACCGTCGCGGTCCTGTCCTGGCGGGACGCCCCGGCCTGGACGCTCTTCGTCTTCTACGGCCTGAGCGCCGTGCTGCCCGAGCCGGGCCCGATGTCGCGGGCCCGGTGGGCGCACATCTTCCGCGACGAGCCCGACCGCCTGCACACGGCGATGTCCTTCGAGCAGGTCGCCGACGAGGCCTCCTTCGTGCTCGGTCCGGTGCTGGCCGTGCTCGTCTCGACGCTGTGGTTCCCGGAGGCCGGGCTGCTCATCGCCGAGCTGCTCTTCACCGCGGGCATGCTCGCGTTCCTCGCTGCCCGGGCCACCGAGCCGCCGGTCGTGCCGCACGCCGACCGCCCGGCCGGCCTGGCGGTACGCCGGCCCGGTCTGCTGCTCGTCGCCACCGCGCTCGTCATGACCGGCGTCATCTTCGGCGCCAACGAGGTCATCGCCGTCGCCTACGCCAAGGAGCAGGGGTCCACCGGGTTCTCGAGCGTCATCCTCGGCGGGTTCGCCCTCGGGTCGACCATGGCCGGCATCGTCTTCGGCAGCCGGATCTTCCGCTCCACGATGACCCGTCGGCTCGTGCTGGCCGCGACCGCGATGTTCGTGCTCGAGGTGCCGGCCCTGCTCGTCGACGGGCTCTGGCCGCTGGCCGTCGTCATGTTCGTCGCGGGCTCGGCCACGGCCCCGATGCTCATCACGAGCCTGTCGCTCGCGCAGCGGCTCGTGCCGAGGGCGCTGGTCACCGAGGGCATGGCGGTGGCGATCACCGGCATCCTCATCGGCATCTCGGCCGGGTCCGCCGTGGGCGGCTGGGCCATCGAGGCGTGGGGGGCACAAGCGGCGTATGCCGTTCCCGTGGCCTCCGGTGGCCTGGCCCTCGTGGTCATCGCCGCGCGCTACCGGCACCTCGAGCGGTCCGAGCTCGCGGCCGCCGAGGAGCCGGTGCCGGTCAGCTGAGCCAGGCGCCGGCCCGCATCACGGCCACGACCCGCAGGTCGTCGTCGAGGTGCACGAGGTCGGCCCGGCGGCCGGCCTCGATCGCCCCGACGTCGGTGAGCCCGAGCACGCGGGCCGGGGTCGTCGTCGCCGCCTCCACGGCCGCCACGAGGGGCACCCCGGCGACGGTCACGGCATACCGGACGGCGCGGTCCGTCGTCAGCGTGCTGCCCGCGATCGCTCCGTTGGACGCGAGCCGGGCCACGCCGTCGCGCACCTGCACGGCCGCGGGGCCGAGGACGTAGTCGCCGTCGGCGGAGCCCGCCGCCCCCATGGCGTCGGTGATGAGCGCGAACCGGCCCGGGGCCGAGGCGGCCGCCCAGCGCAGCACCTCGGGGTGCAGGTGGATGCCGTCGGCGATGAGCTCGACGACGACCCTCCGGTCGGCGGCCAGGGCGAGCACCGGGCCGGGGTCGCGGTGGTGGACCGGCCGCATCGTGTTGAACAGGTGGGTGGCGACGGTGACGCCGGCGTCGATCGCCGCGCACGCGTCGTCGTAGGTCGCGTCGGTGTGGCCGAGGGCCGCGAGCACGCCGCGCTCGGCGAGCAGGGCGACGGCCTCGAGCCCGTGGTCGAGCTCGGCGGCCACCGTGACCATGCGCACGGTTCCCTCGCCGGCGTCGAGCACGCGCGCGATCTCGGCGGGGTCGGGGGAGCGCAGGAGGGCGGGGTCGTGGGCGCCGCAGTGGTCGGGGCTCAGCCACGGTCCCTCGAGGTGGATGCCGGCCAGCTCCCCGGCCCGCACGAGCGGGGCCAGGGACCGCACCGAGGCGATGAGCCGTTCCTCGGTGTCGGTGACGAGGCTGGCCATGATGGTGGTCGTGCCGTGGGCGCGGTGGGTCGCGATGACGCGCTCCGCGTCGACGGGGTCGCCGGTCGTGAACGAGGCGCCGCCGCCGCCGTGGCTGTGCTGGTCGACGAAGCCGGGCACCAGCAGCCCGGTGAGGTGCCGGTCGGCCGGCGCCGGCGGGGAGCCCCCGCCGGCGCCGGTGACGCGGTCGCCGGTGGTCTCCACCCAGCCGGGCTCGACGAGCCCGGCCGGGAGGACGACGCGGTCGGCGGTGAGGATCACGTCGGTCAGCCCTTGGTCGCGGGCTCGGTGTCGACCAGGGACTCCTCGCCCTCCTCCTCGCGCCCGGGGGTCCGCAGGTTCCACTTGCGGATGACGAACCGGAACAGGAAGTAGTACACCAAGGCGTAGCCGATGCCGATGGGGATCAGCAGGAAGGGCTTCGTCGCGATGTTCCAGTTGAGCACGAAGTCGAACAGGCCTGCGCTGAAGCCGAACCCGTCCTTGATCCCCAAGGCGTTGGTCAGCGCCATCGACGTGCCCGTGAGCACGGCGTGGAGGACGTAGAGCGGCCAGGCCACGAACATGAAGGCGAACTCCAGCGGCTCGGTGACGCCGGTGAGGAACGAGGTGAGGGCGGCCGAGGCCATGATGCCGAGCGTGGCCTTCTTGGCGAGGGGCTTGGCCTCCTGGTAGATCGCGAGGGCGGCTGCCGGCAGGGCGAACATCATGATGGGGAAGAAGCCGGTCATGAACGCACCTGCGGTGGGGTCCCCGGCGAGGAAGCGGGCGATGTCGCCCTGCACCGCGTCGCCGCCGGCCGGCGGGGTGTACTCACCGAGGAGGAACCACGGGAAGGAGTTGAGGATGTGGTGGAGCCCGAGGGGGATGAGGAGGCGGTTGAAGGTGCCGTAGAAGAAGCCGCCGACGACCTCGTTCTGGGCGACCCACTCGCCGACGGCCGTCAGTCCGGCGTCGAACGCCGGGTAGACCAGCGACAGGAGCACGGCGAGGATCATCGTGGCGAAGCCGGTGACGATCGGCACGAAGCGCCGGCCGCCGAAGAAGGCGAGGTACGGCGGCAGGGAGATCCGGTAGTAGCGCTGCCAGAGCCACGCGGCGATGAGGCCGCAGAGGATGCCGCCCAGCACGCCGTAGTTGATGAGCTCCTGCTCCTCGCCGGGGAGCGGCGGGTCGAGGACGAACGGAGAGACGGCGTCGCTCACGCCCTTGAAGACGAGGTAGCCGACGACGGCCGCGAGGGCCGTGGAGCCGTCGGCCTTCTTGGCCATGCCGATCGCGACACCGACCGCGAAGAGCAGCGGCAGGTTGGCGAAGAGCGCGCCACCGCCGGCACCGACCACCGCGGCCACGGTGTCCCAGCCGAGGCCGTCGGCGCCGAGCAGGTCGGGCTGGCCGAGGCGCAGCATGAGCGCCGCGACGGGCAGCGCGGCGATGGGGAGCATGAGGCTGCGCCCGAACTTCTGGATCGGAGCGAGGTTGATCCGCTTCTTCGCGGCCCCCTCGGCGGTGGCGTCGGCGGTGGTCATGGTTGTTCCCTCCTGATGGTGTCCTGCGCGTCCTGCGCGTCCTGGGGCATGGTGCTGTCCAGGGAGATGTGGAGCTCGTAACGGTCGCCGCGGTAGTGGCTGAGCACCCGCTCGAGCGGAACGCCGCCGGTGCGGCTGGAGCGGTCGAAGGCCATGACGGGGTCACCGCGGGCGATGTCCAGGTGTCGGGCCAGACCGTCGTCGGCGGCCTCGGCGTGCACGGTCTGCTCGGCCGTGTCGACGGCCAGGCCGTACTCCCGCGCGAACAGCTCGTAGAGCGACTGCGCCAGGTCGTGTCGGTCCAGGCCCGGCAGGAGCGTGGGTGAGTACCACCCGGCCTCGAAGGCCATCGGCTCGCCGGCGGCCAGGCGCACCCGCTCCACACGCCAGGCCCGCTCGCCCGCCCCGAGGCCGAACCACCCGGCGACCTCCACCGGGGGCACCGCCGCGCCCACCCGGACCACGCGCGTCGAGGGTGTCATCCCCCGGCGGCGCATGTCCTGGGTGAACGACGCGAGGTGCAGGTGCGACTGCACCCGCGGCCGGGCGACGAACGTCCCCTTGCCCTGCACCCGCCGCAGCACGCCCTCGGCGATGAGCGACTCGATGGCGCGGCGCACGGTGGCGCGGGAGACGGCATACGTCTCCATCAGCTCGCGCTCGGAGGGGATCGCAGAGTCGGGGCCGAGCTCGGTGGCGGCCATCGACGCGAGCACGGCACGCAGCTGCGCGTGCTTGGGCTCGGACCCGTCGGTGATCCGGCGGGGGGAGGTGGTCGTCCGGCTCGGCACGGTTCCCCTCTCGACGACAGTGGTCCTGACTGGTACGGTCCAGTTGGCTCCAGTGAGGATGCACCCTCCGAGCGGGCCTGTCAACAGCACCGACGATCGCCCCGCACGGCCGCCACTGCGGACGGCGCCGGTGGCGCAGACTGGGCGAGACCTCGCCGACACCCCGAAAGGACACCCCCCATGAGCAGCAAGGCCGAGCAGATCCTGGCCGCCCTCGGTGGCGCCGACAACATCGTGGAGATCGAGCCGTGCATCACCCGGCTCCGCACCGAGGTCACCGACGCCTCGCTCGTCGACGAGGCCGCCCTCAAGGCCGCCGGCGCGCACGGCGTCATCAAGGCCGGCACCGTCGTGCAGGTCGTGGTCGGCCCCGAGGCCGACAACCTCGCCGAGGACATCGAGGACCTGATGTGAGCGAGGTCCTCGCACCGGTCGCGGGGCTCGTGTGCCCCCTGGCCGACGTACCCGACCCCGTCTTCGCCGCGGAGATGGTCGGTGCCGGCGTGGCGATCGAGCCGTCCGGCGGCTCGGCCGAGGCCCTCTCGCCGGTCGCGGGCACGCTCGTCAAGCTGCACCCCCACGCCTACGTCGTCGTGACGGCCGAGGGCACCGGCATCCTCGTGCACCTCGGCATCGACACCGTGAAGCTCGACGGCGAGGGCTTCGAGCTGCTCGTCGAGGAGAAGTCGAGCGTGGCGGCGGGCCAGCCCGTCACCCGGTGGGACCCCACCGACGTGGCGGCGCGCGGCCTGAGCCCGATGGTCATGCTCTGCGTGCTCGACACCAAGGCCGGCGCCGTCACGAGCGAGGTCACGGGGTCCACGGTCGAGGCCGGGGGGACGCTGTTCACCTGGCCGACCACCACGTGACGGCGCCGCGGTTCTCGGCCCTCCTGCTCGACCTCGACGGCACCCTCGTCGACTCCGAGCCCATCCACCGCGCCGGGTTCGAGGCGTGGTTCGCCGCCCGCGGGTGGGCCTACGACGAGGCCGTCGCCCGGGTGTTCACGGGCCGCCGCGCCGACGACGTCTTCCGCACCGTCGACGGGCCGTGGCGCGGCGGCGACCCGCAGGAGATGTTCGCCGAGATCGTCGCGCTGGTGCCCCGTGACCGGCTGCCCGAGCCCGTCCCGGGGGCGAGGGCCACCATCGAGCGGGCGCGGCGCAGCGGCATCCCCCTGGCGCTCGTGACATCGGCCGACACCCGCTGGGCGGCCAGGGCGCTGGCCGCGCTGGGTGGGCTGGCGCTGTTCGACACGGCGGTCACCCGTGACGACATCGACCGGGGCAAGCCCGACCCCGCGTGCTACGCGCTCGCCTGCGAGCGGCTCGGCGCGGATGCCGGGGCCGCCCTCGCGTGCGAGGACGCCCCCGACGGCGTGCGGGCCGCCGCGGCCGCGGGGGTGGGCTCGGTCGTGGGCGTGACGACGACCTTCGGCGCCGATGCCCTGCGTGGAGCGGGGGCGACCGCCACGATGGCCGACCTCACCGGCGTCCCGGCCCTCCTCCACGCCTGACCACCGCGAGTCAGTGGGTGATCGCCACCGGGGCGTCCGCGGCCGCCGCGTCCTCCGCCCGCTGACCGTACGACGAGCTCTTGCGCAGCTCGACGTGCGGGAGGAACAGCATGATGACGAACCCGAACACCATGACGGCGGCGCCGGTGAGGAACACGAGGTCCATCGCCTCGGAGAACCCGATGAGGAACGGCTTCGCCAGGCGCTCGTCGAGCCCGGTGAGGAACGAGCTGTCCTGCAGCACACCGGTGGCGGCGCCGCCCCCGGCCTGCGCCGCGGCGAACTGCTCGGCGACGGCGGCGTTGGCCGGGTCGGCCAGCGCGGCCTGGAAGTCGGCCGTCGGGACGGCTGCCTGCAGGGCGGTCGTGATCTTCTCCGACGCCGTCGAGAACAGGATCGACAGGAACACCGCGGTGCCGAGCGTGCCGCCGATCTGGCGCGTGAAGGTGGCCGTGGAGGTGGCCACGCCGATCTGCTGCGGCGGCACGGCATTCTGCACGGCCAGGGTGAGCGGCTGGAAGTTGAAGCCGAGCCCCAGGCCGAACGCGACCATGACGAGCATCGTCTGCCACAGCGGGGTGTCGTACTCGACGTAGTGGAAGACGAACAGCGAGACGGTGAGCAGCCCGGCGCCGACGATCGGGAACATCCGGTAGCGGCCGGTGCGCGAGATGATCTGTCCCGACACGATGGAGCCGACCATGATGCCGAGCGTCATCGGCAGCAGGAGCAGGCCCGCCTCGGTGGGGGTCGCGCCCTTGACGATCTGCAGGTAGAGCGGCAGCGCCGCGAGACCGCCGAACATCGCGACACCGATGAGCACGGAGGCGGCCGACGAGACGCCGACGGTGCGGTTGCGGAACATCGCGAGCGGCAGGATCGCCTCCTCGCCCATCCGGGCCTCCTGCCAGAAGAAGCCGATCGCGGCGGTGACGCCCACGACGTAGCAGGCGATCGCCGCGTTCGAGGTCCAGCCCCACTCACGGCCCTGCTCGGCGACGAGGAGGAGCGGCACGAGCGACACCGAGAGCAGCGCCGCGCCCGCCCAGTCGATGCGGTGGTCGAGGCGGTGGTGGCGCAGGTGCAGCGTCTTGGTGACGACGGCCAGCGCGGCGATGCCGATCGGCACGTTGACGAGGAAGACCCAGCGCCAGCCGTCGATGCCGAGGATGGTGTCCTGGCCGGCGAAGAAGCCGCCGATGACCGGGCCGAGCACCGATGCCGTGCCGAACACCGCGAGGAAGTAGCCCTGGTACTTCGCGCGCTCCCGGGGTGGCACGATGTCGCCGATGATCGCCAGCGCGAGGGAGAACAGGCCGCCCGCGCCGAGGCCCTGCACCGCGCGGTAGAGCGCGAGGGTGCCCATCGAGGTGGCGAACGTGCACAGCACGGAGCCGACGATGAAGATCGAGATGGCGATGACGAAGAGCTTCTTGCGACCGTAGATGTCGCCGAGCTTGCCGTAGAGAGGCGTGACGATGGTCGAGGTGATCAGGTAGGCCGTGGTGGCCCAGGCCTGGTGGTTCAGGCCCTGGAGGTCGTCGGCGATGGTGCGGATCGCGGTCGCGACGATCGTCTGGTCGAGGGCGGCGAGGAACATCCCCATCATCAGGCCGATGAGGATGGTGACGATCTGCCGGTGGGTGAGGGGGCCGGTCGGCGCGTCGGCGGACGAGGTCGCGACGGGCGCGCCCGCCGTGGCGGGAGAGGGGTCGGTCATCGGTCGGTCCTTCGGGGGAGCGTGGAGAGGGAGGCCTCGAGGTCGGAGGCGAAGTGGCGCAGGTGCTGCGAGAACGAGACGACGTCGTCGTCGTCCCAGTCGGCCAGGAGGCCCTGGAGCCACCGGTCGCGGTCGCCGCGGATGGCGTGGAGCAGGGCCGTGCCCTCGTCGGTGAGGGT